>JBAUCP010000292.1:0-5354 GCA_049677625.1 Occallatibacter sp.
CTGCAGCTCAAGACCCGCGTCGCGCTCCAGACCCGCGCCTACCGCGCCCGCAAGCTCGTCGACACCACTGCGGCCAAAGCCCAGGAAGTCTTCCTCCAATCCCCCGGCGAAGCCCTGCTCATCGTTCAGAGAGCCCTGCAGGAGCTGCCCGGCGAAGAACGCCTGCTGGCGCTCGAAGAGTCTTTGCGCCAGCGTCTCAAAGCCGCCGAGATCGAAGAAGTCCGCGGCCGCTACATGCGCGAAGCCCAGGGCGCAATCGACCGCGGCCAGTTCGACAAAGCCATCGAGACCCTCGAGTCCTACCAACTCGAGTTCGCCGATGCGGCCGGCGTGGGCGAGCTGCTCGAGTACGCCAAGCGCGAGCTGGCGCAGCAGCAGCGCCGCGCCCGCATCGCCTCCAGCGTCACCCAGGCCCGCGAGCTGCTGCTGCAGGAGCGGTTCGACCAGGTGATTCAGCTCCTCGAGCCCGCCGTTCAAGAAACCTCAGACCCCACTCTCGCGCGGCTCCTTGAAGAAGCGCGCACCAAGCGCGAAGCCTTGCTTCGCAAATCCGAAGCCGTGCTTGGCCAGATTGCCCGCCACCGCGAGCGTGGCCAGCTCGACGAAGCCATCAATCTCCTGCTCGCGCTGCCCGCAACCAGTGTCGCCGGCTCTCCGCAATACGCTCTGCTCGCCGACATTCGCGCCGAAAAAGCCCGCAAGGAAACGACAGCAAGCGCTCTCGCCGCTGCCGCGCAGGCATCCAACCTTGCCAGCTTCCAGGCGGCCATCGATTCGCTGCAAAAGGTTCAGCGCGCCTGGGGCGATACTCCGGAGCTCTCGAAGGCAGTCTCCGGCATCGAGTCCCGCCGCGCCCAGCTCGCCAACGAGGCCGTCGCCAAATCCGTTGAGGCCGCCCGGGCCGCGCTGCTCGAGAACAACGCCACTGCCGCCGTCGAAGCCCTCAAGTCCTCCGTCGAATGGTTCGAGTTCGCCGGCTCTTCGCAGCAGGCTGACTGGAAGAGACTCAATGCCGAAGCGGCCAAGCCCACCACCAAGCGCGCCACCGGCTTCGTCCCGCAGGTCAGCGCTCCCGGCGAAACAAAAGACGTCGCCCCGCCGCGCAACAAGCTGCTCGTACCGCTCATTGCCGCCGGCGTGGTGGTCCTGGGTGTAATTGGTTTTGAAGTTTGGCATCACTCGCAGGAAGCCACGCCCGCGGCGCCCCAGATCGTCTATAAGACCGTTCCGGCGGGGCCATCCTCCAGCACGGCGCCCACCGGAACCCTGCTCATCAAAGGCAGCGTCGACAAAGGCAGCCCGGAAAACGTGCAGGTCCTTGTCGACGGCGCATTCAAAGGCCTCACCCAGCCCGACGGAACTGCAAAGCTTCTCCTCGACCCCGGCCAGCACTCCGTCCGCTTCATCAAGGCCGGTTACTCTGATTCCGCGCCCACCTCGGTCACCATCGCCGCAAACGCCCAGCAGACCATGCCGTTCACGCTGACCCAGATCGTCGGCGCACCTCCCCCGCCGCCTGCGGCATTCATCACCATTCAGTCCGCGCCCGGAGCCTCTGTCACTCTCGACGGCGCGCCGCAGCCCAATACGGACACGCACGGCGTTCTCAATCTCCCGGTCAAGCCCGGCCCGCATGCGCTCGGCATCAACCTCAGCGGCTATCAAGCGTTCAACCAGTCCTTGAACCTCAAGAATGGCGACCATCCAACCGTCTACGCGACGCTGATCCCCATTCCCAAAGCTCAACCGTCTACACCGACTCCGGTTCTGCCGGTTCAGGTCGCCTTCTACGCGTCTTCGTCCACCATCCAGCAGGGCCAGTCCACCACGCTCAACTGGCAGATCAACAACGCGGCTGAGGCCTCCATCGACAACGGCATCGGCAGCGTAGGCGCCTCGGGAACCAAGGAAGTGAGCCCAGCAGCCAACACCACCTACGTGTTGACGGCCAAAGGCAGTGGCGGCGCGCAGCAGCAGACGGTCAACATCATCGTGGTTCCCAAAGCCGCCGCGCAGGAAACCACGCCCGCAGCACCGCAGGCCGTCGACCAGTCCGCGCTCATTCAGGCGGCGCTGGCCAACTTCTACGCTGCGTACAACGCGCACGACGTCGGAAGGATGCAAGCCATCTGGACCGGAATGAAGCCGGCGCAGGCAAAGGGATTTCAAGCTTTCTTCAAGGCGAATCCAACCAGCAAGGCGGCGAATAACTGTTCGCCGGGCGCATTGAGCATCTCCGGCGACAGCGCCAGTTGGACCTGCTCCGAAACCTCCACCTTCGTCTCCGGCGGCAGGACTCAGTCTCACACGCAGGATATCCACTTCACCCTCGTGAAGCGAGGCGGGAACTGGACCATCGTCGGACGCGAATAAACACTGCGACGCTTCCAGCCCTGGCGCCACGCAGCCTCTACTACCATTCCGCGCCTTGCATCGCGCGACTGTGCGCCGCCGCAAACGGCTCGCGCAAAGCACTTTCCGACACTTAAATTGTTGCTTGACGTTTCGGTTAGATGGCCCTAAGATGATTCAGGTTTCGCCTACAACAAACTTTGAGCTTGATGTGATCTGCTCAGCGTTACCGTCTTCTTCTTTGGGGAAATTTGCAGATTTAACAATGGAACCACGATCTTCCTGGCTATTTTAGTTGCCTTCTAGATCACATCACCAACGCTCATAGCGGGTCCCCAAGAGCTTCTTTGGCTTTCTTTGCCCGCGGTGAGCGGGCTGCATGCCGTTTTGTAACGGCCCAGTGGCGTTTATCACTACACCCAGTGGCTCGTTAACAACTGGTACTTATCCAATAAACTCCCTGCGGGGCCTCAAAATTTTGCTGTTCCGGAGAACTCACATGGTGCGGCGAGTGAATCTTCTTCCGTCGAGTCGGCTTTTCGTCACTGCGCTTTGCGCTGCCTTTTGCAGCATCGCGTCTGCCCAGTCCACTGATTCTCTTCGCCCGAATCCGATCCCGAGATCGCCGTTCCGCGTAGCGCAATCGTTCCCGCTGACTCCCGCGCCCACCAGCGTGGCCGCGGGCGATCTCAACGGCGACGGGCATCCTGACCTTGTCGTCACCCGACTGGGCTCCGGCTCGGTCAGCGTGCTGCTCGGCAACGGCAAAGGAAGCTTCTCCGCAGGCATCGACTATCCGGCCGGAACTAACGTGTCAAACGCCCTGGTGGCCGACTTCAACGGCGACGGCAAGCTCGACGTGGCCGTGACTGACAGCGCCACCGGCTCGATCGACGTGCTCCTCGGCAACGGCGACGGCACATTCGGCAAGCCTCAAGTCTACGCGGCCGTCAACAACCCCATCGCTCTCGCCGCAGGCAGCTTTACCGGCAATGTAAAAGTCGACCTCGCCGTCGCCTCGTCCACCGGAGTCGCCGTGCTGCTCAATGACGGAACCGGCCACTTTGCTTCCGCCGCAGCCGTTGCCACGACCAGCCAGCCTCGCTCGCTGGCCGCGGCCGATCTCAAAGCCGCGGGCCATGACGATCTCATCCTGGCCAACCAGGACGGCACAGTAACCGTTCTGCTCAGCGACGGCGCCGGCCACTTCAGCGCACAGCCTGCCATCTCCGTGGCCGCCGGTCCGCTCTCCTCTGTGCTCGCCGCCGACTTCAACGGCGACGGCAAAGCCGATCTGGCCGTCACCGAGGCGAACTCCAACGCCGTAAGCGTACTGCTCGGCCGCGGCGATGGCACCTTTGCGTCCGGCGTCAACTACACCGTCGGCAACGGCCCGGCCAGAATCATCTCCGCTGACTTCAACGGCGACGGCGCAGCCGATCTGGTCTCAATCAACCAGCTCTCGAATACCTTCAGCGTGCTGCTGGGCAACGGCGACGGCTCATTCCGGCCCTCGTTCGACTTTGTTGCCGGCAACACACCTCTCGGAGTCGTCGCGGGCGACTTCAACGCCGACGGCCAAGCCGACCTGGCCATCGTCAACTCGCTGGACCAGACCCTCACCGTGCCTCTTGGCCGCGGCGACGGCACCTTCAGCGCCACGCCCTCTTATCGCGCCGCGGATCTGTTCAGCAAGGCGGTCGCGGCCGGTGATGTGAACGGCGACGGCCGCACTGACCTGGTGGTGGCCAACTACTGCGGCAGCGACGCGTCCTGCGCGAGCAACGGCACGGCAACCATCTTCCTCGCCAACGCCGACGGCACGTATCGCGCGGCCTCCACCATCGCTCTCGGCGTCGGCCCCGTCTCCGTGGCGCTCGCCGATTTGAACGGCGACAAGAAACTCGACCTCATTGCGCTCAACAGCACCGAAAAGACTCTCTCGATCCTCGCCGGCAACGGCGACGGGACCTTCAGCGCCACGCAGCGCTACTCGCTGAGCGCCAGCCCGCGCACGATCTTCGTGGGCGACTTCAACGGCGACGGCAAGCCCGATCTGGCCATCGCCTCCGACTGCGGGCAAAGCGCCTGCACGCAGGCTGGCACTCTCGACATCTGGCTGGGGCGCGGCGACGGCAGCCTGGCCGCATCGGCCTCCTACACCGTGGGCTATATGCCGGTCTCCATCGCCGCCGGCGATCTGCGCGGAACGGGCCATCTCGATCTGGTCGTGGCTAACAGTTGCGGCGACGACAGCACCTGCAAATCCTCAGGAACCGCGACCATCTTCTCGAACGACGGCGCCGGCAAATTCACCCAGGCCGGTGAAATCAGCCTGGGCAGCGCACCTTCCGCCATCGCCATCGGCAACCTGAGCGGCAACGGCCTCGATCTCGCTGTCGCCGAGCGCGGCAGCAACCAGGTCGCGGTTCTGCATGCCGACGGCAAGGGCGGCTTCGGCGCGCCGGTCACTTACGCCGTGGGCACTGCGCCCTCCGCGCTCGCCATTGCCGACGTCAACGGCGACGGCCAGCCGGATCTCGCGGTCGCCAACTCCCAGTCGTCCACCGTGAGTGTGCTCTTCGGAACCGGCTCGGGTACGCTTCAATCCGCCGTCAGCTATCCGGTCACCGCCAATCCTGAGTCTCTTGTAGCCATTGCCTCTGGCGCCGGCCGTCCCGCCAACCTGGTCACGACCAACGGCTCCGGCCCCACGCCACTCGGCGGCGGCTTCACGCCACTGGGCGGAGATCCCGGAACGGGCACGACTACCGTTACATTTACAACTACAGCGAATACCGCCAACGTCGACCAGCAAGTCACAATCACGGGCAATGTGGCAGCCGTATTGCCCGTCGGCACTGCCACCGGAAATCTGACGTTCGCCATCGACACCAGCGCCGGCGGAACGGGCACCGGACCATTTCAATACCTCTCTGACTGCGGCAGTATGGCCGGTTTGACGCTCACCGCGGGCTCAGTAAGCTGCACCACCCAATTGC
>JBAUCP010000293.1:0-9604 GCA_049677625.1 Occallatibacter sp.
GCTCTTGATGTCGATCTTCCAGCCCAACAGCTTGGCGGCCAGGCGCACGTTCTGGCCCTTCTTGCCGATGGCCAGCGAAAGCTGCGTATCGTCCACGATCACTTCGAGCTGCTTTTCGCCAAGATCGGCAATGGAAACGCGGCTCACCTTAGCCGGCTGCAGCGCCTTCTCGGCAAAGGTGGTGATCTCTTCCGAGTATTCAATGATGTCGATTTTCTCGCCCCTCAACTCGCGGATGATGGACTGCACGCGCATGCCCTTCATGCCCACGCATGCGCCCACCGGGTCCACGTCCTTGTCGCGGGACTGGACGGCAATCTTGGTGCGCTCGCCGGCCTCGCGCGCAATGGCGCGGATAACGACCGTGTTGTCGTAGATCTCGGGAACCTCGGACTGGAAGAGATTGGAGACCAGCTCCGGCGCGGCGCGCGAAACGATCACCTGCGGCCCCTTGGCGACACGGTCGACCTTGAGCAGGACCACGCGCACCCGCTCGCCCACGCTGAACTGCTCCAGGCGCGACTGCTCCCGCTTGGGGCAGCGGGCCTCGGCCTTGCCCAGGTCGTAGATCACGTCCTGGCCCTCGATACGCTTCACGGTCGCGTTCAGCACTTCCTTCTCGCGGTGCGCATACTCCTGGAAGACCGTGTCGCGCTCGGCCTCGCGCACCTTCTGGAAGATGATCTGCTTGGCCAGTTGCGCGGCGATGCGGCCCAGCGGGCTGGTGTCGCGGTACATGCGGATCTCGCTGCCCACCTCCACGCCGGGAGCCAGTTCATTGGCTTCGGTCAGCGTGATCTGGTTCACCGGGTCTTCGATCTCGTCTTCGTCCGATACGACTGTCTTGTAGATGTAAGCCGTAATCGCGCCGGTCTCCCGGTTCAGTTCCCCGCGCATGTTCTCCTGGGTCTTGTAGAACTTGCGCGTGGCCAGGGCAATGGCCTCCTCGACGGCGCCGACAACAATGCCGGGGTCGATGCCCTTCTCCTGACTCAGGAGCTCGATACTCTGATACAAAGCGCTGGTGGCCATACGTCTTTAACTCTCTTCGCGTGTGTTCAAGTACAGGGATCAGGGAATAGGGAACAGGGAACAAGAAAAACTTCCTGAAGCGCGACTGCCGTTTACCGATCCCTGTTCCCTGACCCCTGTTCCCTGTCTTTCAAATCTCCGGCACCAGTTGCGCCTTCTCGATATTCCCGAAGGCGATCTCCACCTGGTTCACGCCGGTCTTCCGGCTCTTGCTGTTCTGCCTCACCGCGGCAAGGTCGATGGTGATGGCGTTTCCGTCTGCGCCGGTCAACCTGCCCTGCCAGTGGCGGTTATTGCGAATCGGCTCGAAGGTCTGCACCTTGACCAGGCAGCCCGCGAACCGTTTGAAATCCTCTGGCCGCGAGAGCTTTCGATCCAGGCCCGGAGAGCTGGCCTCGAGCGTGTACGCCTCGCCCGGAACCAAGTCTTCCACGTCGAGCAGGACGCCAAAGTCGCGGCTGAAAGCGGCACAATCCTCGTGGGTTACGCCGGACAACTGCTCCACGCTGAGCCTGCCTTCGGCCAGCCTTTCCGGGAGCCCCTCGGCGCTGCTTGCCATCTCGGCCTTCAGGCGGGCGCGGCCTGCGGCGTTTTTCTCCAGGAAAATCCGCAGCGTGCGCTCCTTTGCCGGGCCGGCGAACTCCATGTCCACCACATCCAGCCCGTGCGAAGCGGCCACGCGCTCTGCCGCCGATCGGATTTCTTCCAGCCTGACTGCCATCGTTTCCGCGCTGCCTGTACCGCAGCTGATTTTGCCCGGTTTAGCCCCATTTTGCGGTGTCTGCCGGGTGAAATTTACCGCAAATAAAAAGTGGGCCATGAGCCCACTCATCTCTCCGCCAGCCGGTGCGCACACGGTAAAAACCCGGCGGACAAATTCGTCTGCATAGTTAGAATAGCGCGAAATGGCGCAAGATTCAATGGGCAGGCCGGTTTCCGTCAGGCGCTGCGATGCACCGCTTCATCCAGCACCGCTGCAATTACCTGGTCCTCGACGCCGTGGCGGCGCAGGCTTTCTTCGAGTCCGGCCAGCTCCGGCCGTTCCAGCCGCGCCAGGTCGTTGCGCAGTCCCTGCCCGATATAGGCGCGGATCAATGGCTGATAACCGGAAAACCCAAATTTGGGCGCAATCTCCTTTAGGTCCTCGATTACGTCCTCGGGAATCCTCATGCTGATGGTCGTCATGGGCCGGTCCCGGCGCAGCCGTTGTTTCATTCGCTCTTTAATCGTCTTCATAAAGCCTCCGTTCTGTGCTGGAAGCCGGTCGCGCCGAGATGATTCGAATCACCTCGTCCTCACGAGCGGCGTGGACGACAAACAGCAACGTCCAGTCTTCGGTAAGTCCCAAGGCTGCCTCGCGCGCTTCGTCTTCGGCCGTGGCGTCGAGTAGCCGGATAAACGGGTCGAAGAAGACTTCGCAGGCCTGCTCGAACCGGACCCCGTGTTTCACAAAATTGGAGTGCGCCTTCTCCATATCCCTCCGAAACCGCTGCCCGGCGTAGATGAAGTGCGCATCCATTTGCTGAATTACGTATATAAAACGTATATACGTTTGTCAAGAGGATGGTTGTTGTTCAGAGAGGATATTTTCAACGAGTGGATTAACATGGAACGAAAACGATACAGGCGGATCGGCAAATCCTGGAGGTCGAGATGAGTCTCTTCTCTGAAGCCTTAGAGATCTATGGATTTCGCGTCGTAAGCCCTAGTCGAGCGCATATCTCCAGTTGCCATGGACACACCATCAAGTGACGGTCGCCCCTCTTACGTCTCTCTCGCCGACAGTGAATCTCTCTTTGCCGCAGTCACGGCCAACGTCAACAACCCCAACGCCGGCATCTTCGGCCCGGAATCGCTGACCTGGCGCATCAACCGCGAGTCAGCGCTGTTTCTGGGCGCGGGACGCGCGGCGCTGCTGCAATTGGCGCACCCGTGGGTGGCGGCGGCGCTGGCCGAGCACTCGAATCTCCTCGATCAGCCCATTGCCCGCTTCCACAACACCTTCCGCATCGTCTTCACCATGGTCTTTGGATCGCTTGGCCAGGCGCTGGGCGCGGCGCGGCATCTCTATGCGCTGCATACGCGGATTTGCGGCGAGCTGCGCGAGGACACGGCGGGATGGAAGCGCGGCTCTCATTACGAAGCGAATGAGATCGGCGCACTGCGGTGGGTGTTTGCCACGCTGGTGGAGAGCGCGGTGATCGGATACGAGTGCGCGCTGGGTCCGCTCAGCGCGGCGGAACGCGAGCAATACTACGCGGAGAGCAGGACGCTGGCCGGCTTGTTCGGGCTGCCTGCGGAGGCGCTGCCGGAGAGCTGGGATGCGTTCGGCGAGTACAACCGGCAGATGTGGGAGTCGAATGCGCTGGGCGTGAGCAGCGCAGCGCGGTTGTATGCGGCCAGGCTGCTGGCCGGGGCGCGATCGTTGCTTCGGCCGCCGTTCTGGTTTCGCGCGCTCACGGCGGCGTGGATGCCGGAACGGTTTCGCGAGGAGCTTTCTCTTGGCTTTGGTCCGGCAGAGCAGCGCGCTGCCGACAGAGCGATGCGATGGCTGCCGCGAGTGTATCGGCGGCTGCCCGCGCGGGTGCGGTTTGTGGGACCGTGGCAGGAGGCGCAGGCACGGCTGGCGCGGCGGCCGGCCGGGCTGTTGACGCGGATGAGCAATCGGTTCTGGATTGGCGAGGCGCGGTTGCCGTTTGGTTGATGCAGCGAACCTCTCGCCGGGGCTTAAACCCGTGCCCTTCAACCCGGGCCATTACTGAAGATTTTTATGTTTTTGCGCACGGAGCGGCGACGAACGACAATAGGGGGATGAAATTGTTCTCCCCCTCTGCCCTTGCGCTGCTGGCTGCGTTTGCGGCGGCGCCTGCGCTGCATGCGCTTGAGAAGCAGCCTGCCACTGTGTATCACGCACGGCGTGAGGCGCTGGGCGCACGGCTGCGCGGAGGGGTTGCGGTTCTGTTTGCGGCCGAGGAGCCGCTGCTCGACTTCACACCCTACCGGCAGGACTCGGACTTCTATTACTTGACCGGATGGACGGAGCCGGGAGCGGCGCTGATGGTGGTGGGCGAAGCGCCGAATGCTGCGTCGCCGCGCTCGTACCGGGAGATCTTGTTTCTGCCCACGCGCGACCTGCGCATGGAGAAGTACACCGGCGTGAAGATGGATGCGGCCACGCCGAATGCCGCGCAGGCCGCGGGCGTGGATGCCGTGGAGTCGATGGCGGAGCTGCCGGCGGAGATGAACCGGCTGATCGGCGCCGATCGAAGACTTCTCCAGAACATCTGGGTGCAGCCGCAAGCGCCGCAGGCCAGCGCGCTGCTCGAATTTACAGCAGCCATGCTGGGAACGGGCACGCAGCCGCAGGCGCACGATGTGACCGACCTGACGGCACAACTGCGCGTGGAAAAAGATGCGGGCGAGATCGAGCTGCTGAAGAGGGCGTCGGAGGCTTCAATCAAGGCGCAATTCGTGATGATGCGCGCGGCCAGGCCGGGAATGACCGAGCGGGCCGTCGCGGGCCTGATGACGGCGGCGTGGATGGAGAACGGTTGCGAGCGGGCGAGCTATGCGCCCATCGTAGGCTCCGGCGTCAACTCAACCGTGCTGCACTACTCGGCCAACGACCGCACCATGGAGGACGGCGATATTCTGCTGGTCGATGCGGCCTGCGAGTACTCGATGTACGCCTCGGACATTACGCGGACCGTGCCGGTGAACGGGCACTTCACGCCGCGGCAACGGGAGATCTACAGCATCGTGCTGGGCGCGCAGCAGGCGGCCATCGACGCCTTTGTTGCGGGCAAATCGACCATCAACGACCGCGACCGGCAGGACCCGAACTCGCTCGATACAGCGGCCTACAACTACATCGACACCCACGGCAAGGATCTGCACGGCCAGCCGCTGGGCAAGTACTGGCTGCACGGGCTGGGGCACATGGTGGGCATCGACGTGCACGATCCGGCCGAGTATCCTGCGGTGCTGAAGCCGGGAATGGTTTTCACCATCGAGCCGGGCATCTATATCCCTGAAGAAAAGCTCGGCGTGCGCATCGAGTGCGATTTTCTGGTGGGCGCTGATGGCAAGCTCATTGATTTGGACAAGGACCTTCCGCACACCGCGGATGAAGTGGAAGCTGCGATGCGTGCACAGTAAGAGCCTCTCATGGACCCACGCGAACAGATCGATCCCGAACAACTCGACGCGCTGAGCCGGGCCTTCAGCGAGCAACTGCTGGCCTGCCTGGACGAGTGCGCGCGCGGCCGTCATGGCTTGTTCTCCGAGTTGGTTGGCGAGGAAGACGAGAACTCCTGGCCGGAGGCTGTGCGGCTGCGCGAGCTGGCCGTCGCGCTGCAGGCCATCTTCGCGCAGCAAGGCGAGCGCAATGCGCTCTGCGACGAGTTTCTTGACCTGTGCTCGATGCACGGTGAGTACCATCCCGGAGAACGTAGGCTGGCGCGCACGTTTCTTGAGCGCATCGAGCGCGGCGATGTGGGCTCGCCGACCGAGGACGAGAGAAAGCCGTGGTAACGCTGCACGCATTTCTGGCCCTCCTGGCCGGCTACGCCACTATGGCCGCGCTGGCGATGGCCATGACCGCGCTGCTCGCGCGCCTGATGCCGAGCTGGGTGGGCGCGGAGGGCAGGCCGGGGCCGGGATACGTGGTGGTGAACCTGGGCTACTCGTTTCTGGCGGCGGCCGCGGGCGGTTGCGTCACGGCGTGGGCCGCTCAAGCCAATCCGCTTTACCACGTGCTGGTGCTGGGAATCATCGCGCTCGTGCTGGCCGCACTGGGCGCACTGCAGTCGCGCGGCAAGCAGCCCATCTGGTATCAACTCGCCCTGGTAGCGATTGCTCCGCTGGGCGTGATGGCGGGAGGGTTGCTGCGGCTGAGGGTGTTGGGGATTTTATAAAGAGAGCTCATCCCTCCGCCGTACTCTGCCGGCGGAAGGATGGCCAATCGTATATTGCCAATCAGAAGCGCACGCCGAGGGTCACGGGAATCATCTTGGTGTCAGCGTTCACGGTGGTAATGAGGCCCGAGCCATTGGGGCTTAGGCCAGTGACCGCGGGGCTCAGCACATCCACGTAGCGGACCTCAGCGAAGAGCTTGGTCTTGCTGTCGTGGTACATGCCGCCCAGCCGGTGCTGGTAGCCGGCGCCGATGTTCCAGCCGCCCTGGTTTGAGGAGAAGTGGGCCACGACTACATTTTGCTCGTAGGTCTCGCAGAAGTAGTAGCACTCTTCCTCTTCTTCAGGATCGGTGAAGCTGCTTACCTTGCGGTAAAAGCCGCCGCCGCCGGTGACGTAAACATCATTGGTCGCCTTGGGAAACAGATCGAGAACCGGATCGAGAGTGAGGGACCAGATGTGCGCGTGACCTCCCTGCGCATCGGCTTCGGCGATCAGGGAGCCGGGCAGCTTGTCGTCAACGAACTGGTACTCGGCCAGAACCGCGAGGCGCTTACTCACGTTCACGCCGGCGCCCGCAGTGAAGTTGCCGCCCCAGGTGATGGAGGTGCTCTCCGGCGCGTTCGCGCCGCCGCCGGCCTCGAATGCGAAGTTGCTCTTCGCTTTTTGCCACAGCCCGTGGCCGCCATATTCCTGTCCGGCGGCGGCGCTGGAAGCTCCGCTCGCAGCGGGCGCCGCAGGATCGGCGAACAGGCTGTCGAGGCTGCTGGATTCGGCAACCTGGAGTGAGCTCGACTCGCCGGACGTGACGGCGGGTGCAGCGGACTGGTTGGGGGCAGGATTGGACTGCGCGCTCGCCAGAGAAGCAGCGAGAAAAGCCGCAGCCCCAAGGAAACTGACACGCCGCATCGGCGACATCCAGCAGGGAAATGACATGTCGGAACCTCAAGTATCGAATTGTTTTAATTGCGTCCGGGACAAAAGGAACCCGGTACTTAGGTTAGACACGAAATCTGTCGGGAGGTTGCAATCGGGGGGTGATTTTCCACGCGTGAATGAGACGGCGCTTCGCATTAGCGCCACTTTCGTAAATATTCCCACTTTGCTAAGATAGTGACACAAGACAACGGAGGGGACACATGGAGCTCCAAACCCGTGTTCAAGTCGGCGAAAAGGGCCGGGTAGTGATTCCGATGGCGATGCGGAAGGCGCTGGGTATCGACGTGGGCGACACGATCTACCTTCGGATTGAGGATCACGAATTGCGGATTACGACCAGACGGGCCAGAATCCGGAAAGCTCAGGAACGGGCACGGCAGCTCATTCCACCGGGAGTCTCGCTTGCCGATGAGCTGAGCGCGGAACGGCGAGAGGCGGCGAAGCATGAATGAGGTGGTGTTCGATGCTTCCGCCATTCTGGCCTTGCTCCAGAATGAGCGAGGCGCGGAGAAGCTGACGGAGGAAATTCAGGATACGGCCGTTGTGAGCACCGTAAATCTGGCCGAAGTGCAGGGCAAGCTGGTGAATTGCGGATTTTCTCCCGATGAAGCCTGGGAGCATGCGCTTTCAACCGTTGCGGCAGTTGAGCCTTACACCAGCCAGCAGGCGAAGATCGCCGGAAGTTTAATTACAAAGACAGAGAAATATGGATTGTCGTTAGGCGATCGGTCTTGCCTGGCACTGGCCATTGTGCTCAAAGCTCCGGTGTATACCACGGAACAGCTTTGGAAAAACCTGAAGGTCGGGGTTCCGATTCACGTGATCCGATAGCATGGGCATAAAAGCGCGCGGATGCCTGACCCGGCTTTAGAATCATGGGTGAGTAAGGAAGCGGGTCGGCAAATGTTCGGTACTTACGAGGGGGCACTCGAGAGGCGCCCCGGCCACCGCAAATGGATCGTTATCGCGGCCTGCAGTTGTCTGCTCGTCGCGGCAATGCACTTTCTATTAATTAAGCTTAGCCACGGCGTCATGGCACTGCGCTCGGGCATGAACAGTCAAGATGTGATTGAGGCGCTGGGAGAACCGAACTGTACCTATAAGGACACGTGGCATGAATTGGATCTACCCCTGCCCGGGAGTAGCAGCCTGATCTACAGGGAGAGTGCAAATGCGTTGCTGGCGGTCGAGTTCGACGACCGCGGCATCATCTACGGTCGGACACTCTTGGCGTTTCGAGGGCCATTGGCGGCAGAGCAAGCGTGCCAAAGCGCTGCGACCGCAATACTCCAATTAGATATGGCTCGGACGAAGACGTTTTCGGATTTCCTTCCCAATGGATCCCTCGAAAATTTCGACGTCAAGGAACACCACCCTTATTGAAAGGCCCGATTTTGCTAGTCGGGACGCATCTGGAATACCAAAGGCTCTCAGCGCCGGAGCAGCTGCTCCGGCCTTTGTGCCGACTGCCGACTTGCTGGCACGCTTCTTGCTCAACCCTGGATGTCGAACTGCTCGGGATGCAGAGTCGCATCGCTTTTCAGCAAAATGTTCTTGCCGACGAGATCTTCAAACTCGCTGAGCCAGCGCGCGTTGTTTGACTTGAGAATCTTCACCGTCTCCGGGTGGACGCGGATCATCACGTCAGCGCCTTCAAAGTGCTTGCGCATCTTGCGCAGCTCGATGTAGATCTCGTTGCAGACCGTGGTCGAGCTCTTGACCATGCCGGTGGCCTGGCAGGTGGGGCAAGGAACGGAGAGCGTGCGCTCGAGCGACTGCTTGACGCGCTTGCGGGTGATGGCGACCAGGCCAAAGTCGTTGAACTGCAGAACCTTGGTCGGGGCGCGGTCGCTCTTGAGCGCTTCTTCGAGCGCGGCCATCACCTTGAAGCGGTTCTTGCGCTCGTCCATATCGATGAAGTCGATGACGATGATGCCGCCCAGGTCGCGCAGGCGAATCTGGCGCACGATCTCCGGCACCGCGTCGAGGTTGGTCTTGAGGATGGTGTCCTCGAGCCGCGCCGACTTGCCCACGTACTTGCCGGTGTTGATGTCAATGGCCACCAGCGCCTCAGTCTGGTTGATGACGATCGATCCGCCGCTCTTGAGCCAGACCTTGGAGCGCAGCGCCTTCGAGATCTCATCCTGAATGCCGAAGTGCTCGAAGAGCGGCGTCTCCTTGGTGTAGAGCTTGACGCGGCGCACCAGCGTGGGCGAGAAGCGGTTGAGGAAGCGCACGATGCGCTCGTAGTCGGCCTCGGAGTCGACCCAGATGTTGGAGAAGTTGGCGCTCACCTGGTCGCGCAGGATGCGCTCGATGAGCGAGAGATCGTGGTAGATGAGCGCGGGCGATTTGGACGAGTCCGAGCGCTGCTTGATGTCGTTCCACAGATTCATCAGGAAGCGGAGATCGGCGCGCAGCTCGTCTTCCGACGCGCCCTCAGCCGCGGTGCGCACGATGAAGCCTCCCGAGGACTCGCCGCGCTCGTTGACGAGAATCCGCTTCAGGCGATGGCGCTCTTCGTCGGACGCGATCTTGCGGCTTACTCCGACATGGGTCACGGTGGGCATGAAAACCAGGAAGCGGCCGGGGAGCGCGATGTGGCTGGTGATGCGCGCGCCCTTCTTGGCGATGGGCTCCTTGGCGATCTGGACCAGAATCTCCTGGCCGGGCTTCAAGAGATCGGAGATGATGGGCAGGTCGGAGGTCTGCATGGAGC
>JBAUCP010000294.1:0-5107 GCA_049677625.1 Occallatibacter sp.
TTCTATCATCTACTGTCGCTATGACAGAGATACAAGGATGACAACGCGTCCTTGCTGAATGGCGAGAAACAATCATTCGCTGAAAAACCTCTCCACATCCGTAATCGTCGTCGTCATGCGATACGGCGGCAAACTGGCCAGAAATGTCTGCCCATATCTCTGCCTGCGGATGCGTGGATCGAGCAGCACCAGCACGCCGCGGTCTTCGAGCGAGCGGATCAACCGGCCAAAGCCCTGCTTGAGCGTTAGCACCGCTTCAGGCACCTGGTAGTCGAAGAACGGCTTGCCGCCGGCCTCTTCGATTGCCTTCATGCGCGCCTGCACCACCGGGTCGTTGGGCACGGCGAAGGGCAGCCGGTCAATGATGACGCAGCTCAGCGCTTCGCCCTGCACGTCTACTCCTTGCCAGAAGCTTGAAGTGCCGAAGAGCACCGCATTCGGAGTGATGCGGAACTCCTCGAGCAGCGCTTTACGCGGAGCGCTGCCGTGCAGCAGGATGGGATAGTCGAGCACCGGCAACAGCCGCTCGTAGAGGTCGCGCATCTGGCTGTAGCTGGTGAAGAGGCAAAAGGCGCGGCCGCGCGTGATCTCCAGCACCCGCCGGATGCAGCGCGCAGCGGCCTCGGGAAACTCGGGGTCGCGCGGGTCGGGCATCTCCGGCGGCAGGTAGAGCAGGGCCTGCTCGCCGTAGCGGAAATGCGAAGGCACCACCAGTTCGCGCGCTTCTGCAAGCCCCAGGCGCTTGCGCAGGTGCTCAAAGCCGCCCTGCACGGTGAGCGTGGCTGAGGTGAGCACGACCGTGGGAATCGGCTCGAAGACCAGCTCGCGCAGAATCTCGGAGACGTCAATCGGCGTGGCCTGCAAATATGTTGTCCGATTTTGAGATCGAAAAGATCTGCCGCCAGCCGCGCTTTTTTCTGCGCCTCCGCCCACGGCGCGCCGCTCCAACCAATAGACCATGTTGCTCGCATTCGATTCGAGCAGGAATTCAAGCTCGCCGCGCAGCCGCGCCGTGCGCTTCTTCAATCCCGGCGCTTCGTCCACGCCGGTGAGCCGGTCCATCTCAGCTTCCATCTGGCGCAGCGTGGCGCGCACGCTCAAATAAAAATCTCCTGAGGTCTCGAGGAACTCCTCGCGCCCGGCAAAGGGCTGGCGGCCATCGGCCGCGATGGGCAGGTTGGCAAAGAACATGCGCGCGCGGTCGCGAAGCTGCTGCGTAACGGCGGGCATGTTCTGCGCGCCCTCCTTGCCGCGCAGCAGAACGTCGGTGTCGCGCGCCAGCTCCTCGAAGCGCACATTGCTGACCGAGAGTCCGAAGTAGCTCGACGCCACTTCTTCGAGTTCGTGCGCTTCGTCAAAAACTACGGCCGCGGCCTCTGGCAGGATGCCGGCGTCGGGTGCGCCCGCGGCCTCCTGCTTCACCGAGAGGTCGGCGAAGAACAGATGGTGGTTGACGATGATGATGTCGGACTCGAGCGCTTTGCGCCGCATCTCGGTGATAAAGCAGCGGCGGTAGTCCGGGCAGGTGGAACCCAGGCAGGCGTCGGCGCGCGCGTCCAGCTTGTGCCAGAGGGCGCTCGACTCGGGCAGTCCGGAGAGCTCGGAGCGGTCGCCGGTCTCGGTCGTCTTTTCCCACTCGGCGATCTGGCGGTACTGGTCGATCTCTTCCAGCCCGGACAAAATCGGCTGGTCGCGCAGCGCGAAGAGCTTGTGGCGGCACAGGTAGTTGGCGCGGCCCTTCATGTAGCAGACACGCAGCCCGCCGAGCAGTGTTTCCAGGAAGGGGATGTCGCGGAAATAGAGCTGGTCCTGCAGCGCCTTGGTGCCGGTGGAGATAATGACCCGCTGCCCGGTGCGCAGCGCGGGCAGCAGGTAAGCCAGCGTCTTGCCCGTCCCCGTGCCGGCCTCCACGATCAGGTGCCGTTTCTCGGCCAGCGCGCGCTCCACGGCCTTGGCCATCTCCAGCTGGCCGGGCCGGTACTCATAGGGCAGCGGGGAACGCGCCAATATCCCACCTGGGGAGAAAAACTCGTGGAGCGTGGGCAGGGCGCGGGTTTGGCTGTCGATAGAGGGCATGGGAGTTGCGCATCGACACGGTATCTCCGGGCCGTGCGCTCACTCCATCATAGTGTCTGCGGCGAAACTACGGCGAAGCCGGGCCCTCAAGGGCGTTTCGACCTAGGCCTCCGCGGTGGTGGGGTCAATCACATGCAGCACGCGCGCGACGCTGTTGGCTGGAAATCCTCCCTGCGCCGCGTGCTCGCGCACCAGCTCTTCGTTGGGCGCGATGTAGATGCAATAGATCTTGTCGCCGGTAACGTAGCTTTGCAGCCACTGGATCTCCGGTCCCAGGTTGCGCAATACGCTGCACGACTTTTGCGAAACGGCCTGCAGTTGCTCGGCGGAAAGAGATCCCACACCCGGAATCTCGCGTTCAATGACAAACTTAGGCATTCTCGCTGCCTCCTTGCGGTGAGTGTTGAGTAGTCTATAAGCGCATGCGGCACAGTGCGCAAGGGAAAAGCGGTTTACGCCGGAAAGAAAAGAGCGGCTGCTACCCATAAGATAGAGGAAGGGGCGTGCGCTCATCGATTCCAAGTGCCGAGTGAGCCCTGAGGCCCATTGGGGCTTGGTGCGCGGAGCTATCGATTGCGTGCCCTGTCAGGAGACCAGGTTTTGCCAACGTATCGCAGATCGGTTGTCAGGGCAAGCAAGGGTGCGGCAGCGCTGCCGGTGGTAGCCATCGTGGGCCGGCCCAACGTGGGCAAGTCCACGCTGTTCAACCGGCTCACGCGCAGCCGCCGCTCGATTGTGGGCGACGAGCCCGGCATCACCCGCGACCGCATCTACGGCGAGTACGATTGGGCCGGGCGCAGGTTCCGGCTGGTCGATACGGGCGGCATCGTCCCCGACGATCCCGAGCTGATTCCCACCGAGATCTTCACCCAGGCCCGCGTTGCGCTGGCTGAAGCCAACGCGCTGGTGATGGTGGTGGACGTGCGCACCGAGCTGGCCAGCCCCGATTACGATCTGGTCCGGCTGCTGGCGCGCGGCGGCAAGCCGGTGTTCCTCGCCGTCAACAAGGTCGAAGGCGAGGGCCTTGCAATGTCAGCGGAAAACTTCCGCCAATTGGGCATTCGCAACGTATTTGCGGTGAGCGCCGAGCACGGTCAGGGAATCGGCGAGCTGCTCGACGCGATCTCCGCGGCCATTCCCGCACCGCCGGAGACGGAAAGCGCACAGACCGAAGCCGAGGAAGCCAAAGAGATCGAAGCCGCAACGGAAGACGAGATCTTTGAAGGCGGGCCGCTCGCTCCCGGCGCCGCGGAACTCGTCCAAGACCAAGAGAAGAATCAGAAGAAGACCCGCACCCACGGCGAGTTCGAGCAGCACGAAACGTCGATCGCCATCATTGGCCGGCCCAACGTGGGCAAGTCCACGCTGCTCAACGCGCTCACCGGAACCTCGCGGGCCATTGTTTCGCCGGTTGCGGGCACCACGCGCGACGCGGTCGACGAGGTGGTGGAGTTCGAGGGCTCCACGCTGCGGTTTGTGGATACGGCCGGCATAAGGCGCAAGGGAAAAACCCACCTGATGGCCGAAAAGCTCAGCGTGGTGATGGCGCGCCGCCATCTCGAAGCCGCCGACGTGGCCCTGCTGGTGATCGACGCCAGCGAAGGCGTGACGGCGAGCGATGCGACCATTGGCGGCTACGCCCACGAGAGCGGCCGCAGCGTGATCATCGTGGTCAACAAGTGGGACGCAGTGACGACGGGACGCACCGACGGCAAGCCGCCTGCGGACCGGGCGATCTTTGAAAAGCAACTGCGCTCGGTGCTCAAGTATCTGAGCTACGCCACGGTGCTCTTTCTCTCCGCGCTCGAAGGCACCGGAATGACGCGCGTGCTGCACGAGGTAATCAAGGTCGCGGCGGAGCGGCGCAAACGCGTAACCACCGGCCAGATGAATCGCTTTCTCGACAAGATCGACTTCCAGCGCGCGCCGGTGCCCATGTCAAAGCGCGTGCGCATCTTTTACATGACCCAGGCCGCCGTGGCTCCGCCCACGTTTGTGCTGTTCACTGACCGCGACATCAAGCTGCACTTCGCCTTCGAGCGCTTCCTCGAAAACCAGATCCGCGAGGCTTTCGGCTTTGAAGGCACGCCCATCTGGTTCAAGGTGAAGGCGAGGAACGAGAAGAGCAAGGAATAGGGAACAGGGAAAAGGGAACAGATAGCTCCGCTCACCCCACCGCCACCAGATTGGGTACAAACGCTACCCACGAGCGGTCGCGCACATCCACCTCAACCCGTGCGCCGGTCTGCTCGAAGCGATAGGTCTTGTGCGTCACCGGACTGACGAGGGTAAGCGCCGTAGCGCCTACATACTCGAAGACCGGCGTGGGAAGTTTGAGCGTAGCGCGCGCCGGAGCCGCGGCCTTGGCGGCGGGCTGTGAATGGGCAGGCAGCGTAACGCGTTGCGTGTTGGTGGTCGTGGGTTGACTGGGTCTGCCGCAGCACATGATTTCTACTCCTTCGGGTCTTCATAAATGCCTGGAAAAACCGTACGCCTGGTTGCCTGCTCCAGCAGGCAGGCCGCGCCTGAGAGCGCCGGCCACAGCATCAGCTGCTGCGCCCAGCCTTCCCCTGCAAGCAGGGCCAACGGGACCGCAAGCCACACGCTAAGGCAATAAAAGCAGTCCAGCAACTGGCCGAAAAATCCCTTCCCGGCAAGGCGGCGCAGCCCGGTGAAGATGCCGAACGGGCCCGCCTCCACGGCGAGCAGATGCGTGAGCCGCCACAAGATCAGCACGGCGGCCACAATGTCTTCGATCTGCGATGGAAAGATCGGGTGATGCATGTCGGGCGTTTACCTGCGCGCGAATTGCCATGTCGGGGTTTCAACCCCGGCATAGGAACGTCCTAGTGTGGTGTCCCCGAAGTTCATTGCATAAATGGAGTGCCCGAAAAGCAGGTCCTTCGACTACGTTTGGCCAAAAAACGGCCAAACTCCGCTCAGGATGACAACGCATTTATGATGAGAACTTTGGAGACAGGACACTAGAACTGGTTGCATAAATCCGGCTTTGAAAGGGCACGGCTTTAGC
>JBAUCP010000295.1:0-2435 GCA_049677625.1 Occallatibacter sp.
GACCTGCCCGTACTCAAAAAGGTTCCTAAGACACCGGACACTTCGCGTCACTTGACGCCGTCCGCCGCGCGTCTGGAGCTGCCGGACGGTAGGCAAACCTAACAAGGCGCTCATTTTGTCCAGTTGATCAATTGGTAATATTTTTTGATCTCGCTAATGTCATCCTGGATAATCACCAATCGGTGGTTACTGTGCGATTACTCAAGTTTCCTTGCCTTTCACGCAAGGAGGACATACATTCGCACCGTGAGCAGTTCTGGGGGAGGGCTGCTCTAGCGCCCGTGATCCTCTCTGGATCCGGGCGCTTCTAATTTCTGTAACTCTCGCCGATATCCTTACAAAACATGAAGATAAATAGGTCTGTAGTTGGAAAATGCACTCTGCCGGCAGTGCCGGCCGCTCGCCGGAGATGCACAGCGCGGGTGTCCGCATAGGTGTGGCTTGCGACTTTCCGGCATTATCCGCATCCATTAGAGTACAGTTTCCTGTAAACTTGGAGCTGCTCGGGTTGGCAAGGAGGAACATGGCAGGGTCAGGAATTTTGGAAGTAAACGATGCAAATTTTGACCAGGAAGTGCTGCAGAGCGAGCTGCCGGTGCTGGTGGATTTCTGGGCAGTCTGGTGCGGCCCCTGCAAGGCCATTGCGCCTGTTGTGGACAGCGTGGCCACGGCCTACGCGGGCAAGCTGAAGGTGGTCAAGGTCAATGTGGACCAGAACGGCGCTACGCCGTCGCGCTATGGCATCCGCGGCATTCCGGCGCTTTTGTTCTTCAAGGGTGGCAAGGTGGCCGACCAGATTGTGGGCTACGTGCCGCAGGACGTGATCGAAGACAAGGTCCAGCGCCTGCTCGCGCAGGTTCCCCAGACCGCGTAGATCCAGACCGCGTAAATTTCGAGACTGCATAAGTTCGGCAGAGCAAAGCCCGGCATAAAAGCGCCGGGCTTTTCCGCGTCTGCGCGTTCTTATCCGCGGCCGCGGAACTGAATGATGCGCCGCCGGTCCCGTTTGGACGGCCTGTGCTCGGGCAGCGGCATCGTCTGCTGCATGACCCTTCGCTCTTCAACCAGCTTCATGCGCGCCTCGCGGCTGGCGTCGGTCTCTTTGTAAAGCGTCTGCGCCACAGCCGCCGGTCCGCGCATAGCGCTGATCGCAAGAACCTCAATCTCAAAGACGCCGCCGTCGTTCTCGATGCGCAGCCGGTCGCCCACGCGCACCTCGCGCGCGGGCTTGGCGCTTACGCCATTCGACTGAATGCGGCCCAGGTCGCAGGCGCGCGAGGCCAGCGCGCGCGTCTTGAAGAACCGCGCCGCCCAGAGCCATTTGTCGATGCGTACGGAAGTCAGATTGGTCTGCACACTGAAAACAGTTTAAGAGATTCCGCGCAGGGTCGCCGAGTCCGCGCCGGGCCGGACCCCGCTGCGAACATGAATCGTTTTCGCGCGCAGCGGCGTGGTGCGCCGCAGCCCTACGTGCAGGCGTATTACCTCGCCCGGCCGCACCCGAACAGGGAAGAACGCAGTCTGTCCGATGATCTGTTTCGGTTGCGGGTCAGAGTCGACGACCCATTGTTTGGGGACAAAGTGCTCCACCACAAAAGTCACAGGCTGGTCCGCCGGATTCCAGAGGACGAATTCGTGCTCCTGAATCTCAACCCGGTTGCGCAGCAACTGGGTCCCGATAATCTTTTCCTCGATGTGTTCTGAAGAGTTCACGCTCTCCAGATGGCAGATATTCCCATCCGTGTACGGCTTGGGCTTCTTGCCCGGCGGCGCCTGTGCCGGATC
Source organism: Occallatibacter sp. (assembly GCA_049677625.1). Classification (GTDB taxonomy): domain Bacteria; phylum Acidobacteriota; class Terriglobia; order Terriglobales; family Acidobacteriaceae; genus Telmatobacter. The sequence goes on from JBAUCP010000295.1 coordinate 1,786, forward strand.
GGGCAGAATGCGGCAGTCCTGATCGACATTGATTTCGTTGGGGGAGAAGTAGTCCCGCCGTTGAGGCGGAGCGGTGTTGGGCGCCTGCTGAGCAACGGCCCCAGCCTGTCCCAGGACGCCGGCAAGCAACAAGGCCAGGAATCCTTTCGTCCACTTCATGCGCACTATCGTAGCACTTCGCGTAAGAGATCAGTGCGAATTTGCACGCTGAATCATTCGTCACTTAAGTGGCGGCGCGGTTGGACTTTCAGCTCTGGCATCGTTCCACCGAGCGCGGCCAACTGAGCGCCGGCCTTGCTGCAGGGTCACTTCGCTGCCGGCTGCGCTTCGTGAAAATGCTTCCAGATCGTCTCCGCCGTCTTGCGCGAGACGACGGCGGCGAGCGACTCGACCGTGGCTTGCTGCACGTCGCGCAGGCTGCCAAAATGCGTGAGCAGGCGCTGGCGGGTCTGCGCGCCTACGCCGGCAATGTCCAGCAGCTCCGAGCTGCGGTCGCGCATTTGGCGGCGCTGGCGATGGTAGCCCACGGCGAAGCGATGGCTCTCGTCGCGGATCATCTGCACCAGATGCAGCACCGGCGAGCGCCGGTCGAGCACCACCGGTTCGTCCTCGTTGCCGTAGAGATAAATCACCTCTTCGCGCTTGGCGAT
>JBAUCP010000296.1:0-9114 GCA_049677625.1 Occallatibacter sp.
GGGCGCCTGATGGCAGAATCGCAGTCTGATGCCCTGGTGGTCTTTGGCGCAACGGGGGATCTGGCCCACAAAATGATCTTTCCGGCGCTCTATGCGATGGTGAAGCACGGCGCACTCAAGGTTCCGGTGATCGGCGTTGCCTTTCCTAAATGGAGTCTGGAGCGGTTGCACAGGCGTGCGACGGACAGCATCAAGCGATCGGGCGGAATCGATGACAAGCGCGCGCTGCAACGCCTTTTGTCGCTGCTGAAGTATGTGAGTGGAGACTATACAGACAGCAATACTTTCACGGCGATTCAATCGGCGCTGGGGAACTCGCGGCGACCTGCGCACTACCTGGCGATTCCGCCTGCGCTCTTTGAGACCGTAATCAAGGGGCTGGGAACAGCGGGTCTGGCCAAGAATGCGCGCGTGATCGTCGAAAAGCCATTCGGGCGCGATCTGGCTTCAGCGCGCGAGCTGAATCGGGTGGCCCACGCGGCGTTTCCTGAAGACTCGATTTTTCGCATCGATCACTTCCTGGGAAAGGAAGCGATCATGAATATCCTCTATTTCCGCTTTGCCAATTCGTTTCTGGAGCCGATCTGGAACCGGAACTATGTGGCCAGCGTGCAGATTACCCTATCGGAGGATTTTGGAGTGGGCAAGCGCGGCGCGTTTTACGAAACGGCAGGTTGTCTGCGCGACGTGATCCAGAACCATCTTTTCCAAATCGTGGCGCTGCTCGCCATGGAACCGCCCGCAGGCCGCAACTTTGGAGACGTGCACGACGAGAAGGCCAAGGTCTTTAAGTCGATGCGCCCACTGAAACCCGACGATGTGGTGCGGGGCCAGTATGCCGGCTATCGAATGGAACCGGACGTGGCGAAGCGCTCCGACGTGGAAACCTACTGCGCCTTGCGGCTCTTCATCGACTCATGGCGATGGGACGGGGTGCCGTGGTATCTGCGCTCGGGCAAATATCTACCAACCACTGCGAGCGAGATCCTGGTGGAGCTGAAGCCGCCCCCGCAGAAGCTTTTTGCCGACGCGGCGCAGGCGAATGTCCGATCGAACTACCTGCGCTTCCGACACTCCCCCAATTCGGCCATCGCCCTGGCCGCCCGCGTAAAGCTTGCGGGACAGGAATTTATCGGCGAGCAGCGAGAGCTCTACCTGTCAGACGAGCAGCCGGGAGAAGAGACCCCTTATGAACGCCTTCTGGGCGATGCCATGAAGGGCGACGGGGCGCTCTTCACCCGCGAGGATGCGGTGGAAGCCGCGTGGGAGGTGGTCAACCGGGTGTTGACGCACCATCATCCTGTTCGACCCTACAAGCGCGGCACCTGGGGACCAAAAGAGGCGGACACCCTCATCGCGACAGACGGCGGCTGGCACAACCCGAGCCCTTCATCGCCATCAGGTTGCTGATCGCACTTTTTGCTCGACTGGTTCCCAGCCCCATTTGCACGAATCCACGGCGGTTGATGAGCCGCACGACCTCTCGTTGAAGGGGTCGGAGCGGCTCCCGTCAAATATTGCCCTCTCCACCCGCTCGGGTGAGCATTGTAGCTCAGCTATTTCTCCATCGCCTTGGAAGAATAAGAATGAAGCGGAGTAATCGTTCTCTCCTCTTCCTGATGGCTCCCACGCTAAGTGAGTCGATCGGTCGTAACTTCTCGACGATGCCCTGAGTGGGTACCGAATGCGGGAAAGTGATTGGAGAAAATAATATGCCGCTTACCACCGTCATCCTCGCAATTGTCGCAGTAGGGGTTGTGTTGTGGCTTGTGAACAGGTTTATTCCCATGCAGGGACAGATCAAATCGATCCTGAACGGCCTGGTGGTGATCGTTCTGGTCTTGTGGATTGGAAATCTCTACGGGATATTTGATCACCTCCGGCAATTCCGCGTCGGGCATTGAATACCACGCGCCGAAGCCTGCATGGCTTCACCCGCAAACTTAAGACAACAATGCAATACGGCAGTATTCAGACTGCAGGAGATTTTGTGAAGCATACGCTTTTGTTCGTGATTGGAAGCACCCTCAGCTTGAGCGCGATTGCTCATGCCAGCCCGCAAGAATCGATTGCGGTTGCGCCTAATGGTCAGTCAACTATTGTTCTTGTCGATGAGACCAGCCGGACGGTCGCGGCGGTGGACTATGAACATCGCAGCGGAGCCACTGACGTGGATCTGGCCGGTACAGCCTTGCTGCCTTCAGCCGATGGAAAAGCCAAAGTGCGAAGCAAGCGCGGCACGATGGAGGTGGAAGCGGACTTCGGGAACTTGCAGAGCCCAACGACCTTTGGCGGCGAATATCTTACCTACGTGCTCTGGGCGATTTCTCCTGACGGCCACGCGGTAAATCTTGGCGAAGTGTTGATCGGCGGCAACGATCGAAGCAAACTGACCGCAACCACCAACTTGCAGTCCTTTGCGCTCATCGTCACCGCGGAGCCCTATTTTGCGGTACGGCAGCCTAGCAATGTAGTCGTGCTTGAGAACGTTATCCGCGCCGACACCAGGGGAACGTCTGAAGCAGTGAATGCAAAATACGAACTTATGGAGCGGGGCGGTTATATCCCGACGGGATACAAGTTCGACCCTGTGGTCCTGGATGCCAGATTGCCATTGGAATTCCTGGAGGCGCGGAATGCAATGCGCATCGCAAAATCCGAGGGAGCCGAGCAGTACGCTAGCGAAAGCTATCAGCACGCTGTCCAGTTGATGAGCAGTGCCGATGCGTACGCAACAGATGGGCATTCAGATAAGAAGCAACTGATTGCGGAATCGCGGCAGACTGTGCAGACAGCTGAAGATGCGAGAGAGATCGCAGTCAAAAAGATTGAAGAGGATCGCCGGGTGAACGAACGCCTGGCTTCGGCCGACGCGCAGGCACATTCGCAGGCGCAAGCCGATGAGGCGACCCGCCAAAAGGAACAGGCTCAGTCTGATGCGGCAAACGCCCAGGCCGCCGCAGCAAAGGCCCAGGCTGACATGGCCACCAACCAGGCAGCATCGGCAGCGGCAATCACCTCGGCTCAGGCCGATGCCGACCAGGCTCGTCTGGCCGCCCAGCAGGCGCAGGAAGGCGAGCACCAGGCAGATAGCGAAAAGGCGGCCATGCGTGCGCAATTGTCAGAGCAACTGAATAAGATCCTCGAGACGCGCGACAGCGCACGTGGACTTATCGTCAGCATGTCCGATGTGTTGTTCGACACCGGGCAATACTCGTTGAAGCCCGGCGCGCGGGAGAAGCTGGCAAAGGTTGCCGGCATATTGATTGCATATCCGAGCCTCAACATCGCGGTTGGCGGATACACCGACAATGTGGGCGGCGACGATATGAATCAGAAGCTCTCGGAAAACCGCGCGGGAGCTGTCCGCGATTACATCGTGAATCAGGGCGTAGCGGCGAACTCAGTAACCGCAGCGGGCTTCGGCAATAGCGTGCCGGTTGCTTCTAACGATAACGCCGCCGGCCGCCAGGAAAACCGCAGAGTGGAACTGGTGGTTTCCGGCGACGCTATCGGCACCCCGGTCAACGCAACGACTGGAAGCTTGCGCTAACTCAATCGGGTAACCGCTGCGGTCTCAAAGAGGCCGCAGCGGATCTTAATCGGCGCTGTCTGCATGCGAGCAAGAGAGGAGCAAATCATGCTTGGAACTGTACTGGTGGTGCTTTTACTTCTGGCGCTCTTTGGAGCGCTGCCGCGGTGGCCACATAGCAGAAGCTGGGGATATTATCCGACCGGAGGACTAGGGATCATCCTGTTGATTGTGATCGTACTTCTGGTTCTCGGTCGAATCTGACACGTCTGCATTTTCAAAAGACGCCGGCGCACATATTACTTGGGGTGTATGCTTGAGGGAGTAGTCAGGAATTTCTCTTCTCGCCTTCAGCTCTCCAGGCTTTGCTCCAGACGAGCACCGTTCAAGCAGGCAACAGTAAGACTGGAGCGGCTATGAGCCTCATCAAGAAAATCGATGTTGAAAAGCATTTCGCTGCGCGGCGAGCCATGAGGCGGGGCACGATCGGACCGCTGGGCCTGCCTGGCGCCGCCCGGATCAAGCCCGCCGCCCCTCAGAAGAAAGCTCCAGCCTTTATCGAAGATTTTGCCGGGGAACATTCTTCTCCGAGCGCGTCTGCCACTTCGATTCCGCTCACGTCTGATTCTAGTCGGAGCCGATTGCTCAGAGCGCCGGGAATCCGGCAAGTGTGAAGCTACACACTGTATTCGTGCGCAATCGATGCATCTTGCCGGATCGATTCGATCTGCGCCAGGAGCCGTTTTGCAAAGGCTGGGCAGAGGCGATCGGACCCCTGGTTGCCGAGCTGGATGCCAAAGTCCGCGGCGTTGGCTGGCACTTTATGTGGATAGTGGGTTCGCACTCGTCCCGGGGCCTTGGCAGCACACCGGAGACTGCCATCCACCGGGCATTGGTCCGCGCCCTCAAGGAAGTGAAGGGACGCTTCAACGCCGCCGAGCTAGGCTCGTTCAAGATCACAAATTGTCTGGGCCTCCAGATAGCAAAAGTAACGCTCCACGCTCGACACATGCAGAAGCAGACTGCACTTGATAGTGCTGAGGAAAGCCGTCTTCAAGAGGTTCTAGCGCTTTAAGTTCGTCGTTTCCCTCAGCCCAAAGCAGGCTGCATGGCTCGAGCCAGGTCCGAGCCAAGGAATCTGCACTAGAGACGGCTTGCACCGCGTCGACACAAGCGAAAGCAGGACAATATGTCTGTCTCTGAAACGAATCAGCATGAAGATCTGGCCGGCAGCCTTCTATCGGCGGCCTCTTCGCCGGCAGCACCCAAAGTTTGCAGCTTACCACTTCCCACGCGCATCGCGTTTGTCGGAAACTATCTGCCGCGCCAGTGCGGCATCGCCACCTTTACAACGGACCTATGCACCGCTCTCGCAACCGAATATGGCAGCGGCCGGCTTTTTGCGATTCCCGTCAACGATCCGGAGTCGCGCTACGAGTATCCAGAGCAGGTGCGTCTGGAGCTGGAGCAAGAGGATCCAGCCTCTTATGAACGGGCTGCGGAATTCCTGAATTTCAACGGCAACGATCTGGTGTGCGTGCAGCATGAATACGGCATCTATGGCGGGATTGCGGGCAGCCACATCCTGACGTTGCTGCACAAATTAAAGATGCCGGTTGTAACCACGCTCCACACGGTTCTGCGCGAGCCAGATAGGGATCAGCGCAGTGTGCTCGAAGAGATAGCAAGGCTTTCCGATCGCGTAGTTGTCATGAGCAAGCAAGCGGCGCAATTCCTGCGCGAGGTGTATGCGGTTCCGAACGATAAAATCGACATCATTCCGCACGGCGTGCCCGATTTCCAATTCATGGACCCCAACTATTTCAAGGATCGGTTCGGCACCGAGGGCAAGTCGGTTCTGCTGACGTTCGGTTTGCTTTCACCTAATAAGGGAATTGAGAACGTGATTCGCGCGTTGCCCGCGATTCTGCGAAAACATCCAAACGTGGTGTATATCGTTTCCGGAGCTACTCATCCGCATATCCGGCGGCGCGAGGGCGAGCGCTACCGCGAAGAGCTGCAGGCCCTGGCAGAGCAGCTTGGCGTTTCTTCGCATGTGATCCTCATCAATCGTTTCGTGAGTGCAGAGGAACTGGTTGAGCATGTAGGCGCCGCGGATATTTACATCACGCCTTACCGGCAGGAGGCGCAGATCGTTTCCGGCACGCTTGCGATTGCGCTTGGCGCAGGAAAGGCGATCATCTCCACGCCGTATTGGCACGCGAAAGAGCTGCTGGCGGACAAAAGAGGCGTGATTGTTCCGTTTGAAAATCCCGATGCAATTGCAGATGCTGTGCTTCGACTCCTGGATAACGATGGGGAACGGCACGCCATGCGGAAACGGGCTTATCTTCACTCACGGGAAACAATATGGCCCAAGACAGCGCGGAAGTATATGGCGAGCTTTCAGCGCGCGCGCTTCGAGCGCACACTGCAGCCGAGGGCGGCCCAGAAGGACGAGGTGGCGGCAGACGCTCCCAATGAGCTGCCGGCGCTGAATACCGCTCATATGTTGAGCATGACGGACGACACGGGCATTCTGCAGCATGCGATCTTCTCCGTGCCCAATGCCAGCGAAGGGTATACGACCGATGACAATGCGCGTGCGCTGATCGTGACGGCGCTTCTGGATGAATGCCCTGCGCAAGCCGGCAAACCTGAATATCCAAACCTCTCTCGCCGATACCTGGCCTTCCTGTGGCTCGCCTTCAACACCGATTCAGGAAGATTCAGAAACTTTCTGGGCTATGACCGCAGATGGGTGGAAGACGTTGGGTCAGACGATAGTCATGGCCGTGCCCTGTGGTCGCTTGGGAAAGTGCTCGGTCATTCGCGGGATGCGGGATTGAGAGGAGCGGCAGGGAGGCTCTTCGAAGCCGCGGTCCCTGCAACGCTGACGTTCACCAGCCCGCGCGCATGGGCGTTCTGCATTCTCGGCATGCAAGCCTATCTGGACTGGTTCCCTGGGGACAGAGCCATTCAGGGCGCCCGGAATACACTTGCAAATCGACTTCTCGATATCTATGAGCGAAGCCACTCGCAGACGTGGAGATGGTTCGAGAAGAGCCTGTCTTACTCCAACGCGAGATTGTCGCAGGCGCTCATCCTGGCTGGATGGCGAAGCGACAATCAGAGAATGATCGAAGCTGGAATGGATTCTCTCAAATGGCTTGTCGCCGAGCAGCACCGCGACGACAAGGAAACATTTGTCCCGATCGGGTCCAACGGATTCTTTATCGAAGGAAGCGAGAAGGCGCGCTTCGATCAGCAGCCGTTGGAGGCATGCGCAACAGTCTCGGCTTGCCTTGAGGTCTACAGGCTGACGGAAGAAAGCTGCTGGCTGGAAGAAGCCCAGCGCGTCTTCCGCTGGTTTCTTGGCAAGAACGACTTGCAGGCGTCAGTCTATGACGCAATCACAGGGGGTTGCAGAGACGGCCTTCATCCGGACCGCATCAATGAAAACCAGGGAGCGGAATCAACTCTTTCGTTCCTGATGGCCCTGCTCGAAATGCAGGCAGCTAAAGTAGCGAGCGTAGACGAACTGCATCAGGAAATGAGTGTTCCGGCTTGAATCCAATTGTTCCTACTGTTGAATTACCAGAGTCTATCAACCACGAACGGGAAAAGACGGAAGCGTGCATCGAATGTCCGCTATTCGAGCGATATTCCGGCAATCCAATCCTGAGCCGGGAGAGCTGGCCCTATCCGATTAACAGCGTCTTCAACGCTGGGGCGGTGAGGCTGCCGGACGGGGATACGCTGCTGCTTTGCCGAGTGGAAGACCGGCGCGGTCTGTCCCACTTGTGCGCCGCGCGTTCCGCGAACGGAGTCGACAACTGGCGTATCGACCCTCAAGCAACGTTGCCGGCAAATCCTCGCGACTATCCAGAAGAGATCTGGGGCATCGAAGACCCGCGTATCACCTATGTTCCGGAACTCGAGCAATACGCGGTGGCATATACCTCTTATGCGCGAGGCGGTCCGGGAGTCTCCCTGGCGCTGACCAAAGACTTCAAGAGCTTTGAGCGATACGGCGTAATCATGCAGCCGGAGGACAAAGACGCTGCGCTGCTGCCCAGGAGAATCGACGGCCTATGGGCGTTGATTCACCGGCCGGTGACGACGCTGGGCGCGCATATGTGGATATCCTATTCGCCCGACCTGCGGCATTGGGGGGGGCACAAGATCATACTCGAGGCACGCCGCGGCGGATGGTGGGATGCGAACAAGATTGGCCTTTGCTCTCCGCCGATTGAAACAGCAAAAGGATGGCTGACCATTTACCACGGAGTACGGCAAACGGCATCCGGAAGCATTTATCGCCTGGGCCTGGCGCTCTTTGATCTGCACAAGCCGGAGATCTGTTTACAGCGGGGAGATTCCTGGATGTTCGGCCCGGAAGCGGCCTATGAGCGCGGCGGAGACGTCAAGGACGTCGTGTTTCCGTGCGGGCAGACGGTCGGAGCGGATGGAGACACCATCAACCTTTATTACGGAGCCGCGGATTCGTCGATGGCGCTGGCCACAGGCAGCATACGTTCACTCCTCTCGTGGCTGGACACTAATTCCAATTCATGGGAAGGCAATGTACGACAACGCGACCTGGGCGCCGGCGCGAGGAGCGGTTGAGATGAACTTTTCGAACCGGACATGGCCCGCGTGGGTGCCGCACCTGCTCTGGATACGGCGCGAGTGTCCTCGCTGCAATTCGCTCAAATTCAAGCCAGCCGAGTTGCGGTCGTTCGATAGCCTGCTCGGCATGTTTGCGTTAAGGCCGGTTCGCTGCATGTTTTGCTGGCGGCGGTACTACTGGTTTACGTTGCATAGCGCAGAGGCGTGATAAGGTCACGAGGGTTTGCGGCGCTCAGGGGCGGGTCTTGCCACTGGATGGAAGATAGGCAGAAGACATAGGATTGCGCGTTTTGAATTGAGCCACCCATCGTTGCGGAATCTGAAGCATCCAAGAGCAAACAGGGGGCAAAATCCGCATGAATATTTCTCTCCCGCAATCTGCTCAACCTCACGCGCTAACCAGGCATTCACCCCCTGTGCCGCACTGGCTCACGCATCTGGGAGCATTCGGGCTATTTGCAGTCGCGGTGGTCGATTCTTCCGTTATTCCTCTACCGATTCCGGGAAGCACCGATCTTCTGCTGCTCTGGCTGGTGGCGCACAACGGAGATCCCTGGCTGCTCGCCTCGATGGCTGTCAGCGGAAGCCTCCTGGGCGGATACACCACCTGGCGGATTGGCCGCAAGGGCGGCAAGCCGGTTTTGAGTCACTACGTGCCGGCCTATCTTCTTGGCCGTATCGTTGTGTGGGTGGAACATCACCCCGTCCTCGCGGTTTTCCTGCCCGCCGTGCTTCCGCCGCCCATTCCACTGTCTCCGTTTATTCTCGCGTCCGGTGCGTTGGGCGTTTCTCGCAATCGATTCCTGGCTGTGTTTGGGGTCGCCCGCTGCCTGCGTTACTCCCTCATTGCATGGCTCGCTGCAGTCTATGGACGACACATGGTACGCATGTGGTCAGGAACGCTCGAGAAGTGGTCGACCCCGCTGCTTTGGGTATTTGTGGGGCTGCTC
>JBAUCP010000297.1:0-4823 GCA_049677625.1 Occallatibacter sp.
GCGCTGGAAGGCGGCTTCCGCGCCGCGGCGGCGCTCTTCCAGGCCGGCCAGCTCAGCGGTGAGCTGCGCGGCTTCCTGCTGCAGTCCCTCGCGCTTCTTGCGCAGCTCGTCCAGTTGCGCCTGCATCGTGTCCAGGCCGGCTTCGGCCTGCGCGTGCTCGGCTTCGAGCCGCGCTGCCTCCTCGCTCTTCTGCGCGATGGACTGGCGCTTGGCCTCGCAGGCGTCCTTGTTGCGCGCGGCCTGCAGAGTCCACTCCTGCAAACGCCGCTCGATGCGCTGAGCTTCGCCCTCCATCTGCTTGAGCGCCGCGCCCAGGTTGGCGCTCTCGCTTTCGGCGCGGCGGCGATCTTCGCTCTGCGCTTCGAGTTGTGCGGTGAGCCCTTCAATGGCGTGGGTGAGAGCGGCTGCCTCAGTCTCGGCCTGGGCCAGGCTGTCTTCGAGCTTGCCAAGGCGGCCTTCGGTTTCGCGCAGATCGCGCTTCAGCGCCAGCGGTCCCTCGCTGGCCGGCTTGCCGCCGGTCACCGTGGAGTTGTGAAAGCACTCGCCCTCCGGCGTGAGGAAGAACGCATGCGGATATGCCGAGGCCATGCGCAGTGCTTCCTCCGGATTGTCGACGAGATAACCGTGGCCCAGCTTGGGCAGGATGCCTTCGAGTGAACGACCAAAGCCATTGAGCACCTTGATTGCGTCGCGCAGCGGCGTGACGCCGGGCTCGTTGACCGCGCCCATTCCGGGATCGAAGAGCTCGCCCTGTGCGTCCGCGTGGATGAGGAATGTGGCGCGGCCGTCGCTGGTCTTGAGCAGGCGCACGCCCTCTTCGGCTACGCCCCAGCTCTCAACGACCACGTAGTTCAGCTCCTCGCGCAGGAACTCGTCCACCACGCCTTCATGACGGCCGCTGACTTCAAGGAAGTCGGCCAGCGTGCCAACGGGCGCGATGCCGTGGCCGAGCGCTCCGGGCTTGAGCAGCTTGCGCACGGTGTCAGTCGAATAGCTGTGATTGCGGATGAGCGCCTGCAGCGAATCGCGCCTGCCGATGGCGGCGGCCTGATCGCTGCGCAGTTGATTGGCGCGGGCGCGCTGCGCATTTTCCTCGCTGCGGCGGGCCTGAAGCATCTCGCGCATCGCGGCGATCTCGTTCTCGAGACGCTTGAGGGCTTCGGATGCAGACTCGAACCTGAGCTGCGCCTGTCCGCTTTCGACGCCCAGGTTTTCGCGCTCGTTGCGCGCCTGGCCCATCTCGGCCTCAAGGCGCAGGGCCTCGCGCTCTAGCGCAGCCAAACTCTCTTCAGCCTGCGCCGTCTGGTTACGTGCGTTGCCGGCCTGGGTGAGCAGATGCATGGCGTGGCGGCGGCTGCTCTCGAGCTGCCGCTCGGCGCTGAAGACATCTTCCGCAGCGGAGCGCGCTTCCTGCTGGCGGGCTTCCACCTTCTGGCGGAACTCGCGCGCCTCGCCGGCCGCGGTCTCAAGAAAGCTGCGCTGCTGCGCGCGCTCTTCAGCAATGCCGGAAAGCTGCGTCCGCGTCTGCTCCAATTCGGCGCCGGCTGCTGCGATGCGCGCTTCAAGCTCGCTCACGCGCTCGGTGTTGCTGCGCTCGCGTGCGGTGGCGCGCTCCAGCTCGACGGCTGCTTCATTGGCGCGGGTCTGCGCGGCCTGGCCCTCGCGGTCCAGCTCGTAGCCGCGCTCGGTCAGCGCGTGCTGGCTGGCTTCGAGCTCGGCGATCTCCGTAGCGGAGCCGGCCACCTGCGCGGTCAGCGCGGCGATCTCCTGTTCGAGCTTCAACTGTTCGGCGTCCATAAGCGCCATGCGGCTGGCCAGCACCACGCGCAGGCGGCTGCGCAGCTCATCGCGCACGGCCACAAAACGCTCGGCCTTGGCGGCCTGGCGCTTGAGCGAGTTCATCTGCCGCGTGACCTCTTCAAAGATGTCGTCGACTCGGGCCAGGTTCTGCTTGGCGCTTTCCAGGCGCAACTCGGCGAGTCGCTTCTTGGTCTTGAAGCGGGTGATGCCCGCGGCCTCTTCGATGATGGCACGCCGGTCGTGCGGCTTGGAGCTGAGAAGCTGGCCGATGCGCTCCTGGCCGATAATGGCGTAGCTCTCCGGCCCAAGGCCGGTGCCCATGAAGATGTCCTGAATGTCGCGCAGCCGGCAGAGCTTGCCGTTGAGCAGATACTCGCTCTCGCCGGTGCGGAAGAGGCGGCGTGTGATGACGATTTCGCCCTTTTGCGGCGTGCGCTGGAACTTGCGGCGGCGAATTTTCAGCACCACGGCCTGCGGGCCTTCACCGGCGGCCTGCGACACCTGCGCTCCGGCCGCATTTTGGTCAAGGTCCTCGTCGAGCACCTGTCCGGGCTGCTCGGCGGCGACAATCTCATCCGCCTCCGCGGCGCGCTGGCGGCGGACCTCGTCCTCATCCCAGTCGGCGGGGCCATTGTGATCGACCACGACCTCGGGCTCCACGGGAACCGGGCCCTCGTAAGCCTCGGGATCGACCAGGGTGAGCGTCACCTCGGCCATGCCCAGTGGCTTGCGCTCGCGCGTGCCGGCGAAGATCACATCCTGCATGTTGGCGCCGCGCAGGCTCTTGGCGCTCTGCTCGCCTAGCACCCAGCTCACGCCGTCCAGGATGTTGGACTTGCCGCAGCCATTGGGCCCGACCACCACGGCGATTCCGGTTCCGGAGACCGCCAGCTCGGTGCGATCACAGAAGCTCTTGAAGCCGAGGATGTGGATCTTCTTCAGTTTCAGCATTGTTTCTCCAAAGCTTGAGGAAACGCTTTGCGCTGGTTCGGTGGCCGGCGCAAGGCGCTTTGCCGCCGGGTGCGCGGCGAAAAACCTCTCCCCAAAAACCTATCTTGATTAGAGACTCTACGGAGCCGGATTGGCAGGGTCAACGGCCTCATGGGGTGTTTTTGTGGATAAGGGGGCCCGGAACTCGAGTTCTTCGGGAATTACCTGAAATGGGTCAGGAATCATCGGTAATTTGACAGATTTGCGCCGGATTTCCACAGGCGGGAAATCGAGCCGCAGGAATCATTTTTGACGATTATTTTTTAGATTGCCGCGCTGACAGCCTTGCGAATCACCCGCTCCAAAGCCCGCAGCGCCTGCGGCCGTGGAAAGCCGGGGCGGCTGACGAGGCGGATGGTGCGCGAGGACTTGCCGGCGAGCGGGCGCAGGACGATCTCGCGAGCGCGGAAGGAGTCGGCGGCGAGAGCGGGCAAAAGAGTGGCGCCGTAGCCGGCAGCGACCAGGTTCACCAGCGTCTCCAGCGTGGATGCCTGCATGGTGGCCATGGCCCCGCGCTGAGCGCCGTTGCGGGCGCCGCAGGCGGCCATGGCCTGGTTGGCGAGGCAATGGCCGTCGGCCAGCACCAGCAGCTCGCCGGCCAGCGACTCTTCGCTGACGCTGGCGGCGCTGCAAAGCCGATGATGGAGCGGCAGTGCGGCCAGCAGCGGCTCATCGAAGAGCGCCAGCTCGGTGATCTCTGGTGCGTCGGGCGGCGTGGCCAGGAGAGCCGCATCGAGACGATGGTTGCGCAGGCCGTCAATGAGCGAGCGCGTCTGGTCTTCCCACAACTCCAGCGTGAGCCCAGGGTAAGCCTGCTTGAGCGGCTTGAGGATCATCGGCATCAGATAGGGCGCGAGCGTGGGGATGACGCCCAGCTTGAGCGGGCCCACGAGGGGATCGCGTGCCGCGCGCGCGACGGCCTCCATCTGGCCTGTTTCCGCCAGCGCACGGCGCGCGTGGGTCAGAATCTGGCTGCCGACGGGCGTAAGGTCCACTCGCTTGTTGGTGCGTTCGAGCAGCGTTACGCCCAGCTCGTCTTCGAGCTTCTTGATCTGGCTGCTCAGCGTTGGCTGGCTCACGTTGCAGGCTTCGGCGGCACGGCCAAAGTGGCGGTGCTCGGCGACGGCAACCAGGTAACGGATGTCCTGAAGGTTCATGAGCGGCCTGCGATGAAACCAGCTTTTATCATAGAACGCAACAATCATCACTGTAGAAACAATTGATTTTCGCTATCGAGGCTGCGTGGCGTAGGCTTATCCGTGACGAACCTAGATGCCGGACTCTCTCAACTAATCAACCAGCAGCAACCCCCACGCAGAACACTGTAAATAGAAGGAGACTCCATGTCTGAAAGCCTGACTACGACTGGCGGTGCTCCAAAGGAGAGAACCATGTCAGACGAAGCAAAATGCCCATTCTCGAGCGGCGCTCTGAAACTCGCAGCGGCTGGAGCCCCAACGAACGTGAACTGGTGGCCCAATCAACTGAACCTGACGATCCTGCACCAGCACTCGCCGCTGTCCAGTCCCGTGGGCGAGGCATTCAATTACGCCGAGGAGTTCAAGAGCCTCGACCTGGATGCCGTGATCAAGGACCTCCATGCCCTGATGACGAACTCGCAGGACTGGTGGCCCGCGGACTACGGCCACTATGGGCCGTTCTTCATCCGTATGGCGTGGCATAGCGCAGGCACCTATCGCATCGCCGATGGCCGCGGCGGCGCGGGCGCCGGAGCGCAGCGATTCGCTCCACTCAACAGTTGGCCTGACAACGTGAGCCTAGACAAGGCACGGCGCTTGATCTGGCCCATCAAGCAGAAGTACGGCCGGAAGATCTCCTGGGCCGACCTGATGATTCTCACCGGCAATGTGGCGCTGGAGTCGATGGGATTAAAGACCGTCGGTTTCGGCGGCGGCCGCGAGGACATCTGGGAGCCAGACGACACTTACTGGGGACCTGAGAAGACGTGGCTGGGAGACGAACGCTACAGCGGCGACCGTCAGCTTGATAACCCTCTCGCCGCTGTTCAAATG
>JBAUCP010000298.1:0-1666 GCA_049677625.1 Occallatibacter sp.
AGGAGCTGCAGTTAGTCCGTCCTATGGCAACAGCCGTTCGAGCCATTCGCAGCCGCGTAAGCACGCCGCGCACTGTCCCGCTCAAGCGGACACGCTTCTGGCTGATCTGCCTCTTCTTTCTTTTCTGGGCCTTCGTCATCGCGGCCCGTCTTTTCTGGCTGCAGGTGGTGCGCCACCAGGAGTATGTTGAGCGCGCCGAGAAGCAGCAGCAGCGCACCATTGAAGTCGCCCCGCGCCGCGGCATTCTGTATGACCGCAACCTGCATGAGCTGGCCATGACTGTGCTCGTCGACTCCATCTACGCTGACCCCAGCGAGATGGACGACAAGCCTACCGCCGCGCACATTCTCTCCTCCATCACCCACGTGGACCCCGAAGACGCGGCTACGACGGAGAAGGAGATCCTCGAACGCCTCAACGCCGGCCACAACTTTGCCTGGGTGGCGCGCCGCGTAAAGCCTGAGGTGGCCGCGCATGTGCGCGCCCTCGACATGAAGGGCATCTACTTCCAGAAGGAGTTTCAGCGCTTCTATCCCGACAACCAGATCGCTGCGCAGGTGCTGGGTTACGTGGGCGCGGATGACACCGGCCTTGGCGGCCTCGAAGACAAGTACGACTCCGCGCTGCACGGCGCGCCGGGCGAGATGTACACCGCCATGGACGCGCGCCGCAAGGTTCTCGGTTCCACTGAGCGCGAGCCGCAGCCGGGCCGCAACCTGGTGCTCAGCATCGACGAGAACATCCAGTTCATGGCCGAGCAGGCGCTGGACCGCGCGATGGCGAGGACCCAGGCGATCAACGGCACCGTGGTGGTGCAGGACGTGCACACCGGCCAGATTCTCGCTCTTGCCATCCGGCCTACCTTTAATCCCAACGATTTTCGCCACACCACGCCCGAGCTGCTGCGCAATCACGCAGTGAGTGACGTCTACGAGCCGGGCTCGGTCTTCAAGCTCGTCACCTACTCCGCCGCAATGGATCAGCAGGTCGCCAAGCCCGACGATATGATCGACTGCCAGGGCGGCCAGATCACGCTCGCCGGCCGCGTCATTCACGACGACAAGAGCGACCGCGGCCTGGGCGTCGTCTCCGTAGCAACCGCGCTCGCCCGCTCCAGCGACGTAGCCGCCGTCAAGCTCGCGCTCAAGGTCGGCCCCGACCGCTTCTACCAGTACATTCGCAGTTTCGGCTTCGGCTCCCGCTCCGGCGTCGAGCTGCCCGGCGAAACGCGCGGCCTGTTGCTGCCGGTCAAGTGCCCCGATCCATCCACCGTCCACTCCCACTCCAAGGCGCCCAGATGCTGGGGTCCGAGTTCCATCGGCTCCATCGCCATCGGCCAGGAGGTTGCCGTCACGCCCGTGCAGTTGGTCACGATGGTTTCGACCATCGCCAACGGCGGCACCTACCTGCCGCCGCATATTCTGATGCAGGACCCCAATCCTGCCACAAACACAAACCAAAACGCCGCCCCACCGCAGGTGGTGCCTCAGCCGTTCAAGGCGGGAGAAGATCTGCCCAATCCGCTGCCGCAGGGCGCGCATCGCGTCGTCTCTACGCTAAGCGCGGCGCAGATGCGCCAGATGATGGAAGGTGTTGTTCTCTTCGGCACTGGCCGGCCCGCACAGCTCAACGGCTACTCCTCCGGCGGCAAGACCGGCACCGCGCA
>JBAUCP010000299.1:0-2084 GCA_049677625.1 Occallatibacter sp.
CATCGGCGAAGGTGGGGCACCCGGCTAGTAGCTAATGGCTAGAAGCTAGAAGCTGCCTTTTACGCGGCGTTTTCGGTTACCGAGCGGACACGAAAGCGCTTCATCTGGATCGACAGTGTGCGCTCGATCTTGCGCAGGTCGCCGCGCTCTGCGGGGCCGGCGAAGGTGGAGGCTACGCCGCGCGCTGAGGCGCGGCCGGTGCGGCCTACGCGATGCACGAAGTCTTCGGCCACCTTGGGCAGGTCGAAGTTAATTACATGCGCCACGTTGGCCACGTCGATGCCGCGGGCGGCAACGTCGGTGGCGACGAGCACGCGATGGCGGCCCTCAGAGAAGCTGCGCAGCGCGGCGTTGCGCTGGGACTGCGAGCGGTCGCCGTGAATCTGCGTGGCCGAGTGGCCGTTGCGGGCTAGGCGGCGGGCTACGCGGTCCGCGCCGTGCTTGGTGCGCACGAAGACCAGGAAGCTGCCTTTTTCCGCGTCGAGGAGGTGTTCGAGCAGCTCCTGTTTCTTGTCGGGAGCGACCTCAAAGGTGCGCAGCTCCACCTTTTCGGCGGGCTTGAGTACGGAGCCGATCTCGATGCGCGCGGGATTGTTGAGATACTTGCGCGCCACCTCCTTGACCTCGCCCTCGAGCGTGGCCGAGTAGCAGAGGGTTTGGCGTGCCGCGGGCAGCGTGGCCGCAATGCGCGCGATGGCCGGCTGAAAGCCCATGTCGAGCATGCGATCCACTTCGTCCAGCACCAGGACCTTGACCTGATCGAGCCGCACCAGCTTGCGCTTGAGGAAGTCCTCGAGCCGGCCGGGGGTGGCGACGATCAGCTTTGCGCCGCGGCGAATGGCGTCGAGCTGGGTGCGCTCGGTCATTCCGCCCACGACCAGGGCGCAGGTTTGGCTGGAGTTGGAGCGAATGGCGTTGAAGGCCTGCTCGACCTGCATGGCCAGCTCGCGCGTGGGCAGCAGGATGAGCGCATGGGCCGCGGGGCCGCGCGCTTCGACCGTTTGGAGCAGTTCCACTATGGGAATGAGGAAGCTGAGCGTCTTGCCGGTTCCGGTCTGCGCGGTGGCCAGCACGTCGCGGCCTTCCAGGGCCGGAGGAATGGCGCCGGCCTGCACCGGAGTGGGGGTTTCAAATTTGTTGGCGTTGAGCCGCGCCATGAGGGCGGGCGAAAGCGAAAACTGCGAAAACTGAGTGATCAAAATATCTTTCCCGATGATCTTTTCTGAAGATCATTTCTGGCTCCGTGAGCCCCTTTTCCTGGGGCCTGCACTCGGAACCGGACTGGAGGCGCGCACACGAATACTGCTCGGGCGCAGGCCCATCTATCGATATGCGTAAGGGAGAACCGAAAGTCGAAGCTAAGACTGGCCTGCGGAGATTCAATCAAGAATGCTCGTGGCCCGGAGCTGCCGCACGCTACTTCATCGCCGGGCGGCACATTGCCGGGCCAGCTCCACGCTCCCATGATTCCCGGTTTCAGCGCCTGCCTCATTCCAAGAGGGTTATGCGCTTCAGGTTTGCCGGACCGTACCGCAGTCCAAGGCAGAAATCTCCGGGTGGGAGACTGATGTGGTTACGCTGAAGAGGCTTGGGGAAATCTGTGCAAGGCAGAGATGCCTGGTTGAAGGGCAAACCGCCGCTCACGGCCAAATCACTGAGCGCAAATACAGTATAGCACGTCGCGATCTCAAGCTTCCCACCCCTTCGTCCGTAGCGCAGGACGAAAGGGGGAGAGAACGGGTTGAGGAGGGCTGCTCTAGTCGAACTTCCTCAACCAGATGTCGCGCACGGAGATCTTGCACGGCTGGCTTTCGATCTCGAAGCCGATCAGTCCAGGCTGGTTATTGATCGAATCTTTGTTGTCATCGATGAAGACCGCCATCAACTGGCCGTTCATGATGTGCATCATCACGCCGCCGCGCGCGATCACCTCGTAGTCATTCCAGTCGCCTACATTCACATAGCCGCCCAGCGCCCGTATGTCGCCGATGTTGGCCACCAGGCGATTGGTATCGCCGGGCAGCGCCTGCGTTACCTGGCCGCGGTAGGCGAGAATGCCCTGCATGGTGTTTTCCGAGTACCAC
>JBAUCP010000300.1:0-7716 GCA_049677625.1 Occallatibacter sp.
GTATGTGGTTCAGTCCCGCGGCCTTGGTCATCGCCGTCGCGCCGATCGCTCCGAACTTGTCGTTCAGATCGAGGCCGGCGGAACGGCCTACCAGACCGATGTGGGCATGAGCGGCCCCTACGACAGCGTGATCGGCGTCGAAAAGGACATGGTCCTCCACCGGTTCCTGACCGGAATGCCGGGCAAGTTCGAGGCTGCGCGCGGAAACCCGAAGATGTGCGCGGCGCTCATCGAGTGCGATCCGGCCACCGGGCGCGCACTGCGCATCGAGCGCATCATGCTGGGCGAGTAAAGCTGCCTGTCAAAGCGCAGGCTCAGCCGCCGGCTCAGCGTGCATCTATCACCAAGACTGCGTAGATTTGTGCTTTCCCAGGTCTCAAAAGCGAGACCTGGGGCACCCAAGCTCATGGGTACGAATGGAAAGTCACCAGGTCACGATACTAGTCCAAGGGATTCTGTGCGGACTCTACTGAAACGCAGGGACGGGCTTGGCCCTTTGCTCCGCGGTGGATGGCGGGACAGCCTGCTCGGCCATGATTCCCGCAGGCGCATGCGCGGCCTTCAGCAATCTGCCTTTGCCGTTGAAGATGAGGCTCCAGGCCATCGGCCGCGGCTGTGCCGACATGTCGGTAAACCGGATCACCGCGCCGCCCTGCGGAGGAATGTTCAGGATCGGCGAAGAAGCCTCAGGATAGTTCTTCGGGCCGGCCATCGCATTCATCGAACCTGGAATCTGGGCGCCCGGCAACTGTGCGGCCATGGGATTGGCCCCGGCAAGCGCCGCGTAGCATAGGCCGGTGCCCAGCCAGCCGGGAGTCTGGTCCGGCTTGTCCTCGGCGCGGATGTGATTGAAGGACGCGATGGTGAGCGCGTTGATGGGCGCGGGGGAAAACAGCGAATAGCTGCGCCGCTGAATGGGAATAATCCGGATGTGGCCCTCGCCGTTGCGCGGAATCGACGCCGAGAAGACGCTCACGTCGCCGGCGCCGTTGTTGCGCGTGAAGCGCAGAAACAGGTGATTGGGCAGCGCCGGGCAGACCAGTTGCGCATAACTCCACTTGCCCTCGTTGAAAGCAATGTCGGCATAGCCGGCGCGCTCGGCAATCGAAGACTCGGCATCGGCTTCGAGCAGCCGGTCCTGCTCGCTCATCGCATCGGGAGAGCGGAGTTGAATGGAGCGCGCAATCTCCAGCGGCCCGGCTCCGGGTGGAAACGGCGTGGGCACAACCCGCTCCGGCACCACTTTGGTATGGGACGGGTCGGCAACCGTGGCATCTTCCTGCGCGATGAGAGGCACACAGGCGGCCATCAACGCCAGAGCCAGCCACACGCCGGAAAATCTTGAACGCACCATTCTGAGGTTAGGTTATCACCATTGCATGGAGCGGACTTTTTGACCAGCGCAGTGGCCCAACAAGAAAAAAAAGGCAGCCCGCGTGTGCGGGCTGCCTTTGGCATTCCCTTGAAGCAGGTCGTCGGGTTAGTGCGCGGTGTGGTGAGCCGGCGACGGCTTGTGGTGCACCACCGGGGCCGCCTTCTTCTCCAGTTGCAGGAACCCATCGCTCAGCACGATCTGGGCGGTGGCTTCCTTGCCGCCCGCTGCGGGAATCTGTGTGTATGTGTCGTACGTGCCGTCCAGTTCCGTCGCAGGCTGGAGCTTGAGCTCCTCGCCCGGAGCGGGAACATCCTTGCACGACGCCGGCTCCTTCATATTCACGATGAAGTCGGCCGTCTTGTTGTCCTTGGCATCCTGCGTCACGGCGACGTTGATCGTGGTAACCGCAGGCTCAACGACGATCTTGCGGATGGCCGTGGCGCTGGCGGTCAGATCGTCACCCATGGCGTCGGTATCAGCCTTCACGCCGTTGGCCAGGATGTATGCCTGCGCATCCTTCACATGCGCGTCCTCAGGCGGCGCGGGCGCCTTGTCGCAATCGGCCGGAGTTGTGAGCTTGACCACGTACTCCTTGGGCTTCACTTCCTTGGCCGTGGTTACGGAAACCTTCAGCGCGGTCGCCTGGTCGCTGATCACGATGCCCGGGACCGGCGTCAACTGTCCCTTGACGACAGCCCAGAGCTTGGCCTGCGCGTCCGCGGAGCCATTGGCCAGCACGAACTCCTTATCTTCGAGGTTCAGCTTGGTCAGGTCGGGCGTGGTGGCTATCACGTTGTCCACAATCTCTGAGGGTGTGGGAGCGGGCTTGATCGTGAAGCTCGCCGGCGGGAAGAGCGTAGCCGCGGCCTGAGCCTTGATCGCATCGATCTGCGACTTGATCGCATCCGCGCCGTCCAGAGTGCCGTGGAAGCGCTTGTACCAGTAGTCGATCTTGTCTTCGATCTGCGACTTGTAAGCGGGCGGCGCAAAGTTCCAGGCGCGCGCATAGAACCAGATCGCCTTCACCACGTCCTTTTTATCGCTGGGCTTGGCGAAAACTTCGGCAAGGCTCAGCGTGTCTCCAAGCGCTGCGCCGGACTTGGTGGCATCGGCGGGATAGAGCATCAGCTCCTTGGTGTATTCGTCCACAGCGGCGGCGTAGTCCTTTTTGGAGAGCACGTCGTCAAGAGCGATGGCCGAATCGAAGGCCGGATAGAGGGCGCCGCTCATCTTGGCCCAGTCGGCATCGGACATGCCGTCCGGCTTGGGAGCCTTCAGACCCTGATTGGCCAGCGCCGCGGCATTGTCACAGGGTTGGGCGTCGGTCAGGCTGTCGGTCTTGGGATCGACGGCCTTCTGGCATGCGTTCTTATCCAGGAAAACCGAGAGGAAGATCGGCTTGATGTTGTTTGGATCGATCTGCAGCAGGCGGGTGGCGGCGCTGAGCGCCTTGTCGGGCTGGTTGAGACTCTGATAGGTGTCCATCAACTGGTCGAGAACGGTCTTCTTCACCACGCTTTGCGGATATGCCACCAAAAACTGCTCAAGAGCTGCCGCCTTGGCGGTTGGATCGGTCTGTGTGCTGGCTTGCTGGTAGGCATTGAACTCAGCCGGATTCTGAATCGTAATCTGGTCTGAGCCCCCTTGAGCTCGGAGAGCGGTCGCAGAAACAAGGCTCATGCCTGCCAATGCCATCGCAGATGCAAAGACTAACTTCTTCATTCAGTGCTCCTGGGAATTGCCGAAATGGAGATCAATAATGCGAATCTGGTAGATCGGAAACCGCTGGCTCAAAACTACAACCGCTCTAATAGGCGGACAAGGACCGCGGCGACGGTTATTACCATACCACGGCCTTGAGGTGTTGTAGGAAGGATTATAGAAAGCCAATCTCTCCCTGACAAGCAAGGTAACACGGAAAACCGGCGTGTCAGCGGCAAAGCGCCAACCAAGCCCTCTACCACTCTTCTGCGCCGCAATCACCCGGCCGGCGAGCGGGAAACACACCGCCGGTCTCCTCTCGCACTCAAAGAAATCAGATGCAGCCGGTACGTTTTCGTTCTTTCCATTATTGCAGCAGCCGCACCAGCTCAACCTGCTCGGCCAGGAAGGCATCGTGCCCGTGGTCGCTGTGCATCTCCCGGTAGTCCACATTAGCGCCCGCGGTGCGAATCTCCTCCGCGAAGCGCCGTACCGTATCGGCCGGAAAGAGCCAGTCCGAGCTGATGCCGACAAAGCTCACCCGCGCGCGGATGCGGCCGTAGGCCTCAGCCGGCGAGGCGTAGCCGCGCAGCGGGTCCCAGGTATCCATGGCGCGCAAAATGGCCAGGTAGGCGTTGGCGTCAAAACGGTCGATGAACCGCCGCCCCTGGTGGTCGAGATAGCCGGCAATGTCGAATCGGCCGCCGATGAGCCCGCTGGCGCTTCCCTCGCCGTCCCATGGGTCTTCACCCAGGCGTTGGTTTGGATTGCGGCCGAATCGTTCTTCAAAAAGCGGCGCGGATTTGTAGCTGATCATGGCGATCTGGCGGGCCAGCGACAGTCCGTTGCGCGGAGGCCGCTGGGGCAGATAGCGGCCGTCCTGCCACTCGGGGTCATGCTGGATGGCCTGGCGCTGCAGATGGTTGAGCGCCAGGCCCATGGCCCCCAACGGGGCCACGCCGATGACCAGCGCGCGCTGCACGCGCTCAGGGTGCTGGATGGTCCAATCGATGGCCTGCATGCCGCCGATGGAGCCGCCCAGAACCAGCCGCAGCCGGCGGATGCCCAGCGAATCGAGCAGCCGCGCCTGGGCGCGCACATTGTCGCGGATGGAAACCAGGGGAAACTCCGGGCCGTAGCTCTGGCCCGTCTGCGGATTCACGGAGCCCGGCCCCGTGGAGCCGTAGCAGGAACCCAGCATGTTGATGCAGATGACGAAGTCGTGCTCCAGCGACAGGACCGCGCCGGGAGCGAAGATCTCCGGCCACCAGGAGCCCACCAGCGCCGAGCCGGAAAGTGCGTGGCAAACCAGAACGGCGTTGTCCCGCGCTGCATTCAGCCGGCCGTAGACGGCGTAATGCAGCGTGGGACACTCCAACGAGGCGCCGCACTCCAGCGGCAAGGCCTCGCCGAGCACAAAGTCGCCTTCATACGTGGGCGCCAGAATCGTGGTTGCGGGCGGCGATGCGCCGCTCCGATTATGTGTATCGGTCATTGTTCTTATTGTGCCGCAAGGCTCCTGGTTGCGGCCGCGTGGCCGTTGGCGGTCTCGATCGCCTGGTCGATGTCGGCGACGATATCGCGTAGATCCTCGATGCCCACGCAGAGCCGCACCAGCTCTGGCGTAACGCCGGTGCTGGCCTGCTCCTCGGTAGAGAGCTGCTGGTGGGTGGTGGAGGCTGGATGGATGACCAGCGACTTGGTGTCGCCGATGTTGGCCAGCAGCGAAAACAGCTTGAGCGCGTCGATGAACTTTTTGCCCGCCTCGTAGCCGCCCCCTTTTTCGCCAGACTTGATGCCGAACGTGACCAGCGCACTCTGCCCGTTGGGCAGATACTTGAGCGCCCGCGCGTAGTAAGGGCTCGATTCGAGGCCGGGATAGTTGACCCAATCCACACCCGGATGCTCGGCCAGATGCTTGGCCACGGCCAGCGCGTTCTGCGAGTGGCGCTCCATGCGCAGATGGAGCGTCTCGATGCCCTGCAGAATGAGGAAGGAGTTGAAGGGCGAGAGCGCCGCGCCGGTGTCGCGCAGTCCCTGGATGCGCGCCTTGAGGATGAAGGCCAGCGGCCCGAAGGCCTGCGTATACGAGAGCCCGTGATACGAGGGATCGGGCTCGGCGAACTCCTTGAAGCGGCCCGAGGCGGCCCAGTCGAACTTGCCCGCATCCACAATCACGCCGCCGATCGAGTTGCCGTGGCCGCCGAGAAACTTGGTGGCGGAGTTCACCACGATGTCCGCGCCCCACTCGATGGGCCGCAGCAGCGCCGGCGTGGCGCAGGTGTTGTCGATGACCAGGGGCACATTGTGCGCGTGCGCAATCTCTGCCAGCTTGGCGACGTCGGCGATATCGAGCTTGGGATTGCCCAGCGTCTCAGTGTAGACGGCGCGGGTCTTTTCATTGATGGCAGCGCGCAGGCCGTCGAAGTCGTCGGCGTCGACGAAGCGCACGTTAATGCCCAGCCGCGGCAGGGTGTAATGGAAGAGATTGTAGGTGCCGCCGTAGAGCGATGTGGTGGAGACGATCTCGTCGCCGGCAGCGGCCAGTGTGGTCAGGGCCAGCGTCTCGGCCGCCTGGCCTGAGGCTGTGGCCAGAGCCGCCACGCCGCCTTCGAGCGCCGCCACGCGCTTCTCAAACACGTCGGTCGTCGGGTTCATAATGCGCGTGTAGATATTGCCGAACTCCTGCAGCGCAAACAACCGGCCGGCATGGTCCGCATCCTGGAAGACGTAGGAGGTGGTCTGGTAGATAGGCACGGCGCGCGCGCCGGTCGTCGGATCGGGCGATTGGCCGCCATGGACGGCAAGCGTGGCAAGCTGCTGCGGATTCGCTTCGGACATGATGATCTCCTTCAGGTTCGAGAAGTTGGGCTAGAGCCTGCTTCAATGCGACGGCGGGAAAGTCGCGGTCCGCTTGAGCAAATCAAAAAACGGCCCGCGTCCTGTTCAGGACCCGGGCCGCTGGACTTGAGGATCGATTGCGCCTAGCGCATTCGCCGCTCAAGAGCCACACGGACGGGTCCGCATGGCATACACATGGCCATGACCGCAATTCCGCATTCCCTTGAGTTTGGCATTGTTAGGAAGTATCAAGCGCGGCAGGGACGGGTGTCAAATGGAATCTGGCGCGCGTGGCTTCCAGATCGGCTACTCTTCCGGCTTCCATACATAGGCGCCGGGCTGCGGCAGGCCAATATGCGCGAGGACGCGGCAAACAAACTGGCGCGCCATCTCGGTTGAGTCAACGGGATGGTTGTAGAAAGCTGGGATGACGGGAAAGATCGTTGCACCGGCTTCGGCAGCAAGCGTCATGTTGCGCAGGTGGATGCGGTTGAAGGGCGTCTCGCGCACGCACAGAATAAGCGGACGGCGCTCCTTGAGCGTGACATCGGCCGCACGGGCGATGAGCGAGTTGGCGAGGCCGTTGGCGACGGCCGCGAGCGTACCCATGGAGCAGGGCAGAATGATCATTCCATTCGAGGGATGGCTGCCGCTGGCGACGGCCGCGCCGATGTTGGCATCTGAAAGCTGGATGGTCTTTGCAGGTTTTGCGCCGAGGAGCTTTTCAGCGAGATCGTTCCGGCCGCTTAATCCCAGTTCCTCGGCCAGTACGCGCAGCGAGTTTTCCGACGCGACGAAATGCACGCGGGCCACGCGGTCGTCGGCTTCGAGCGCGCGCAGCAGCTCGCGCCCGAAGATCGCGCCCGAGGCGCCGGTGATGGCTACGGTCAGATGCATGAGGCAACTTCCAGCTTCAATTCCGAACAATACTTCCGTGTCGAATTCTCCGGTCTGCCGCTCGTTCCACTCATCTTAATTGCCGCGCAAATGTGGGCCGAACCAGGGCGATCGCGCCGGAGGCGCAATGTTAGTTAGCCCCGCGCTTCAGCGTGGGGTATCCAGCAAATGAAATCGAATCGAGTCCCGTAGGGACGAGGCCCGACCTTACCCGAACACGTAACGCTCGTCGTACTGGATTCCGCAATTGCGAAGAAGAGCCACAAATTCCTGTTCAAAGTTGCGTTTGCGGTGATGCTCCTCCTGGCTTTGAATGTATCTCTTCACGACCGAAACCTGCGAAGGGCTAACACTGAACGCGCCGTATCCTTGCTGCCACGCAAAGCCATGCCCCATCCACCGGGAGGAACTTCCCTTGAGTTTCTGAACGGCTCGGGCAAGGGAGTAGGGCGCCGGCAAGACAAATAGCAAATGGATGTGATTCTCCGTTCCGCCAGCGGCGATGAGCGAGAAACCCTCGCCGCGGGCAATGCCGCCCAGGTAGGCATAGAGTTCGGCTGCACGGACTGCGGGAATCAGAGCGCGGCGATCTTTCGTGCTGAAAACACAATGAATGAAATTGCTCGCATACGTGTGCGCCATCTTGCACCGTCCCTACGGGACTCTCATTCTACAACGGCGATTTCCACCCCACGCTGAAGCGCGGGGCTAACGAACATTGCGCCTACGGCGCGCATCTCCCCCTGACCCGATCTCGCTCGTGCTTTCTGCGGCAAGGTGGGATACACCCATCTATAGCTCTTTATTCCCTTCCAGCACGCGCTTGAAGATCGCATCCACATTGCCCAACTGGCGCGTGTAGTCGAAGGTGCGCGCGAGCTTTTCTTCGCTGAGCAGCGCGG
>JBAUCP010000301.1:0-4570 GCA_049677625.1 Occallatibacter sp.
CCGAACACCAGACAGTGCATACAAACTCCAGCATTGTTCCGGTGAGTTCTACGCAAAGTCTGCTCGGATGGTTCCCGTTTTCGGCTGTTTTTGTGTGGGCGCGGCCCGCGTGTCCGCGCCTCGTTACTGCCGGGCCACGAAATCGGCGTCACGGACCGGCGCGTTGACAACGACGCTGGTGATCCGGAACTGCGTTTTATAGAAGTCGAAGTAGATGGAGCGGGGAAACATCAGCTCGCCGGCCTGCTGGTAGTCGTCAAACTCGAATTGAAAATGCGCGTGGTCGTCTGGCTGGCCGGCCTCGATCGTCCACGTCCTGAGCAGGCCGCTCGCCGCGTCGAAGGCAAGCGTGTCGCGGCGCAGGCCCCACTCGCTCCTGCCGAAGGCCTCCAGTTCGCAGGTCCCCGGCTCACCGGGAAGAAGCTCATAGCGGCGATAGAGATTCTTTGTGGTGGCCACAAGCAGCGGATTGGCCGCGACCCGAAACATCAGAAACTGCGGATCGTCATTGTAGGGAATCCGCATCAGTTGCCGCCTCCACTCGGGTGTGCTGTCCTCATTGTGCGAAACTTTGCCGTCGGCGAGGCTCCAAGTCGTCCCATCGAAGATATAGGTCGCAAACGAGAGCGCATAATGCTGCCTCACCTTGATCCTGTCCGGGTTTTTCCATTCGAACCAGTATCGATAGTGCGCCATGATGCTGGGGTTGAAGGTATGCGGCTCCGTGGCATTGGCCTCAACGGCGAGCGTCTGCATCTGGCTCAGCGCAGCCTCGCCGCCCAGGGCGCTTGCATAGTGCGCGAGCACCGCATCGGGAGTCGCGCAGCTTTGCGCACCAGCAATACCGGGCGCCGCCAGGCATGAGAGCGATACGAGAAAAACCAGCAGGAGTCTGCGCATCGAACCGCTCCTTATTTGGAATCGGAATGAACCGCCAGACCCGCAGGCCCGGCTCCTTTAAGAATGGCGATTGGATCGCTGATCGTGTTTCCCGCTTGGGACACTTTGCCTTCTGTCCCAATCGCTCAACTGGTCAACGCTTTCCGGACCGATCCTCTGGCCTTCTACAATGGTCAGGTATGCCCACTCGAGTCCGTTCCCACGCCAAGATCAATCTCGGGCTCGGCATCGGCGCGCCGCGCGCGGACGGATTCCATGCGTTGACGACGGTTTACCAGACGCTTGAGCTGCACGATGTGGTCACCGTCGCGGCCCGCCCGGCGGCGGCGACGGCGATCCAGCTCACCTCGAATGACAGCCGCGTGCCCACAGACAGCCGCAACACGGCCTGGAAGATGATTCTTCTGGTTTTGGAGCAGCTTGGAGTCACGGCCAAGGTCGATATCCATATAGAGAAGCGGCTACCCGTGCAAGGCGGTCTGGGCGCAGGCTCGGCGAATGCCGTAGCTGCGCTCGTGGGGTTTGAAGCGGAGCTGCGGATAGCAAATCAGCCGGGTGCCCCAGGTCTGGATTTTCAGACCTGGGAAAGCACGAACCTTTCCAAGCACAGTGGGATAGACGTTGCCGCCTGGCCCGCGCGCCGACTTTCCATCGCAGCCCAGGTCGGCTCCGATGTGCCTTTGTTTCTGATCGGTGGCGCCGTCCTGGGCCTCGACCGCGGGCAGGATGTCTATCCGCTTCCAGACCTCCAGCCGCTCTGGTGTGTGGTCGCCCTTCCCGAGACCGGCGTCTCCACCCCACAGGCCTTCCGGGACTGGGATGCGCTGTGCGCGGAGGAGGGTTTGACCGCCGAGGCCAGTGAAGATAAACTAAAGGAGTTGAGCCGCGCCTACGCCAGTGCCTTTGCAGGAGCGATCCTGTGGGACGGGCCGAAGACGGGCTCCTCCGGTGTCATCTCAATCGGGGATGACCTGGCCGGACCCCTTGAGTCCGCGCTTGTCCGCACCGGGATTACGAGCTGGATTCAAAACGACTTCGAACGGGTCGTCTTTGCTCAGCAACCTTCCCTAAGCGAAATCAAGCGCATACTTGCGGGTAGCGGCACGCCGGAGGCAGCTCTCTACGCCTCGCTGTCCGGGTCCGGTTCGGCGCTCTTCGGGTTGTACCTGACCCGCGGAGATGCGGAAGCAGCCTGCGCACGTTTGCAAACGGCCGGAGTTCAAAGTCAGTTGACCAAGACTCTGCCGCGCAACGAATACTGGCGCCAGATGCTTTCGCAAAAGTACTAAAAGTACGTTGACAGTTGTCCGTTTTGCGGGAGAAACTCGCGGACGGGTTGCTCAAGTTGGGCGATCGTCTAATGGTAGGACAGTGCCCTTTGGAGGCACTTGTCTAGGTTCGAATCCTAGTCGCCCAGCCAAAGTTTGTGGGTCGATTCGAGAAGCAGCCAAAGCCAACCAGCTTGGAGGTTTTCTTCTAATGGAAGCGGAATCGTTGACGGTGACACTGGAAGACAAGCAGCTGGGCGGACCCGATTCTGGGAAAGACAACACGCGCAGGGACGGAGCGCAGGGCCCAACGTCCGAATCCGCGAAGGGCAAGGAGGCCAAACCGGCCCCCGAGCGCAAGCGGGCCCGCAGCCTGAGCGAAGACAAGCGCTTCAAGCTCTTCTCGGGCACAGCCAACCCCGAACTGTCGCGCAAGATCGGCGTTCATATCGGCGTGCCGGTGGGCGAGACCAAGCTGCAGCGGTTTGCTGACGGCGAAGTCTTCTTCCAGTTGCTTGAGAACGTGCGCGGCGTAGATGTTTTTGTGGTGCAGCCCACCTGCTATCCGGTGGACCAGCACCTAGTGGAGTTATTGGTGATGATTGACGCGCTCAAGCGGGCCTCGGCGGCCAGGATCACGGTGGTGGTGCCCTACTACGGCTACGCCCGCCAGGATCGCAAGGACAAGCCGCGCGTGGCCATCAGCGCCAAGTTGGTCGCCGACCTGCTCACCACCGCCGGCGCCAACCGCGCGCTGTTCGTTGACCTGCACGCGGCGCAGATCCAGGGCTTCTTCAACATTCCCGTCGACCACCTCTACGCCAGCCCGGTGCTGGTGAGCCACTTCCGCGAGCTGAACCTGCCCAACCTGATGGTCGTCTCGCCCGATCCGGGTGGAGTGGAGCGGGCGCGGTTCTTCGCGCAGAAGATGGGCGCGCCGCTCTCCATTGTGGACAAGCGCCGCACCGACATGAATGTGGCTGAGGTCATGAACGTCGTGGGCGACGTGAAGGGCAAGACCTGCCTCATCATCGACGACATTATTGACACCGCCGGAACGCTCGTGAAGACCGTGGACGCGCTTCTCGATGCCGGCGCAACCGCCGTTCATGCCTGCGCCAGCCACGCCGTGCTCTCGGGTCCGGCTGTGGACCGCATCGCCAACTCGCGTCTCGAGCAGCTCGTGGTGACTGACACCATTCCGCTGCGCGAGTCTGCACAGAAGCTGCCCAAGATCAAAGTGCTCTCCATCGCCGGCCTGCTGGGCGCGGCCATCGAGAGCATTCACATGGAAACCAGCGTGAGTACGCTGTTCTCCTAGTTGTCAGTGGTCAGTGAACAGTGATCAGTTTTTTCTCGGAACTGCCACTGACCGGTAAACATAACGTTGGCCGTTGCCAGGAGCGAGGATTTTGTGTTCAGCGTTTTTGCTGACCACTGTTCACTGACCACTGACAACTGCCCTTAACAAAGGGAGCGGAGTAACACAGTTTGCAGCACCACCGATCGGTTGAAAGCTGATAGCTGACGGCTGAAAGCTGTTCTTGCCGTGCCCGAACAAGGAAACGAGAAAACGAAATGCCAGAAGTTGTCGTAGCCAAGGCCCGTGAGGGCAAGTTCAACAAGAATGCGGCGCGCCGCGTGCGTGTCGCGGGCAAGATTCCTGCCGTGCTTTATGGCTCCGGTCATGACCCGGTTGCAATCGAAGTCGAACCGAAGCAGATTTCCCGGATCCTCTTCTCCGAGACCGGCCACAACACCATCTTCGACGTTGAGATCGCCGGCCAGGCGTCAGCCAAGGCCATGATCGTTGACTGGCAGCGCGAGCCAATCAAGGACCAGTTGATTCACATCGACCTGAAGCGCATCGCGCTCGACAAGGTGCTGCGCCTGAGGGTGCGCGTCAAGCTGCTGGGCACGCCCATCGGCGTCAAGGCCGAGGGCGGCATCCTGGACCAGGTAATGCGCGAAGTGGATGTTGAGTGCCTGCCCGCCGATATTCCCAGCCACATCGATGTGGATGTGACCGGGCTTGCAATGCACGGCGTGCTCCGCATCAGCGATCTGCCACACTCGGACAAGATCAAGTTCCTCAATGCCGAGGACGCAACCGTGGCCCACGTCATCTCCATTCGCGAGGAAGTGGCTCCGGCGGCTGACGCTGTGGCTGCCGAGGCCACGGCTGCAACTACCGAGCCGGAAGTGGCCAAGAAGGGCAAGACCGAGACCGCTGACGCAGCGGCAAAAAAGCCTGAGGCGAAGAAGTAAGTTTTGTCTGAGGCGATCGAGACCGACCACCCCAGCGAGCCAATATCGCTCGCCGGGGGCTCCGGAGCCGGCGTTCGGCGCGGCCCTTTTCTGGTCATCGGGCTAGGCAATCCCGGCCTCGAGTATCAGTGGAC
>JBAUCP010000302.1:0-4154 GCA_049677625.1 Occallatibacter sp.
CACCATGTTGACGAGGGCATAGCCGTCGGCAAGTGCGCCGTCGCTGAGGGTCAGGTTGCCGGGGGTGTAGGTCTGGGCGTACTGGATGCGCACCGAGACGCTGTTCGAGATTGAAGCGTTGGCGGCGACGGGGCGCTGGTGCAGCGGGCCGTAGACGGGGTTCCAGGTTTCGTTGATGGCGTCGAGCGCGTACTTGGCGGGGAAGGTCGCGTAGGGCGCAATGGCGGCCGGATCGAAGGTGAGGCCGGCGGCCTGCGCCTGGGCAATCATCCAGCCGAGCGTGATGTCGCAGAGCCGCGTGCTGCCGTCCACCGGGCCGCCCTGCGGCGTTCCGCCGCCTACGTCGCCATGGCAGCCGGAGAACCATATCTGATTGAGGGTCTGCCCCGGCGCGGGGGTTGAGCTCCACAGCGTGGCCGGAAACTGTGCGCGATGCTCGTCGATGGCCAGGCACTGGCAGGCGATCTGCACGTCGGGATGCAGAGAGGTGTCGAGAAAGCCGTAAGTGGACTCGTCCACGCCGCCGAAGATAGCGGGAATGCCGAGCGCGCCCACGGTGTCCCACACGCCGACCATCTGGATGGCCGCATTCTGGAGCCCGCATGGGGTGAGCCCCGCAAGCATTGCGGCGCGGCTGGTGGGATTGCGATAAGCGGCGAAGGCCTGCGCGACGCAATCGTCGGTAAATGTGCCGGAGGGCAGGCCGCAGTTGGCGATCATGCCGGCCAGGCTGCGCGCGGTATAGGCTCCCCGGCTGAATCCGAAGAGATAGACCTGGTCGCCCGGCTCGTAGACATGAGCGATCTGCGTGTAGCCGTCCTGGATCTTTTGAAAGAGCCCCTGGCCGAATGCGCCCTGCAGAACGCGCGCGATCCCGGTTGCTTCGGCGCCGATGCCGTCGTCGTAATAAGTAACCTGGCTGGCGGTGACGGTGAGCGCCTTGAAGATGCGGTAGACGTTGGTGCTGGTCCCGGGCGCGTCCCAGGTTCCGTCCGCGCAGAAAACGATACGCTTGGACATGTTGTTTCTCCGCTGAGTTATAGAGGTTGTAACACAACGACAGCATCAATGAAGGCAAAAAAACTTGCAAGCTGGAAGAATTTCAACCTTGACAAAGTAGTTAATGGGGTTTTCTATTCAGTTATGTTCAGCAGAGAGGACCTGAGGGCCACAGCAAGGGGTGGTGTGCGCGCGGGCGCGATTGCGCTCGCGGTGTGCCTGAGCATGTCTGCCGTGGGATGCGTGCCTTCCTCGCTCCCCAAGCAGGTCACCGCGCTTTCGAACGCGACTGCACCGGTGGTGGAACAGGCCACGACGGCTTACCGCGACGCCGAGACGGCCTATGAGCTGGGTTCGGACTACGATGCGATTACAGAGTTCGACGCTGCCCAGCCGGTCTATAACCCTCGCACGGTAAAGGTTCTGTTGTCGGACAAGGATATTCAGGACCGCCTGGCGGTCCTGGCGGCGCTTCAGCTCTATGTGAAAGACCTCGCGGCAATCACGAAAGGCACAGATTCGCCGGCGCTGGATGCGGCCTCGGCTTCGATCGGCAGTAACCTGAGTTCAATTGGAAATACTCTGGCGCCTTCGATTGAGGGCGTCCTGGGAATCACGCTGGAGTCGGATTCGACGACGCAAACAACGATCTCTACGACCTCAGGAACCACGACCACATCGAGCACGACCACGGCTCCTACGCCGGCTCCTCTGGTTTCGACCGGCGTGCAGAATGGCATCAGCGTTGGCCTGGATGCGCTGGGGCAATTCCTGGTGGCCAGAACCATTCAGAAGGATCTTCCGCAAAAGATCGAGGCGATGGACCCCAACGTCGAGCAGTTGTGCAAGCTGCTTTCAAGTGACGTCGGCATCCTTCAAGACATGGAGCACAGGGGTTATGACAAGATCATCAACCAGCAGACGCTCTTTCTTCGCGAAAACGCCAACAAGATCGACCCTGATTTACGCCGCGCAGAGATCATTAAGCTGCCACAGCTTGCCCGCCAGCAGCAAGCCGCGGATGAGAAGCTCACCGACCTTAAGGCGGCCCTCGTCAAACTTGCTCTTACTCATCACGCGCTGGCGGCTGCTGCGCAAGGCAACAATCCGGAATCTTTGACGCAGAAGTTAGGCGATCTGGAAGCTGCCGGAGAGAGCCTGGGCGCGTTTTACTCGTCTCTGCCGTCTCAGTAATCCTGAGGAGGAAAACCGTTGAGCACGACACCGCCAGGCAACCTGCCCGCCTCACCAACGCTTCCGCTCACCCCAGATGTGAGAGCGGCCTATCAGGCTCTGAACGACACGATCGAATCCGCGATCGAAGGGACAACGGATCTTACTGCGCTTGAAGCTTTGAATCCCTGGCAGGACCAGATCGACGATGTTCTGAACAAGGACGACATTTATCGGCTTGATCAGAACAGGGATGCGTTCAATGCGCTTCTTACGCAGATTAACTCTACAAACACCGGTCTAAAGACTCTGCAGACGCAGATCAATGCGACTGCCTCGCACTTTGCCACCGCGGGCAATATTCTTGGGGCAATCAGCAAGGTGCTTGGGCTTCTGGGTGTCGTGTAAAGCTGCGCCATCGCTCAAAATCATAAGAATTTGTCTAAGAACTGGTAGGCCAGGGCTTCAGCCCTGGCATTTGAACAGAAGAACTAACTTCGTCTATCCGGCGGCGCGCAAAGCGCGCCGCCGGATAGACGAGGATTGTTTTGGGGCAACTATTGTCAGGGCTGAAGCCCTGACCTACCGCAAAGCCGAGATATTAGACAGGTTCTAAGAAGCAGCGCCGCCGGGAAGAAGGCGCGCGATTGCCTTTTGCGCCGCGCCGCGGACGATGGGGTCAGTGGCAAGCTGCAGAGCGCGGATGGCGAAGCCGCAAGCCTCGGCTTTGGGTTGGCCGGCGGCCTCCGCAATGTATGTGTGAAGCAGCAGAATGCGCGACATCTGATCGTTGTGCAGCGACGGGACTCGCTTCCAGTAAGGGTCGAGGATGGATTCAGCCTGCTGGCACAGCTTGGTTGCCTGCTCAAAATCTTTGCTCATCAAATAGAGGCGGGCCAAGTTGTTCACGGTGCGGGCCAGCGCCGGCTGGAAGATATCGGGATCGATCTTTTCCAGTTGGTTGTAGGTCTCGATCGCTTTGTTCAGATAGTAGGCGCCTTTGTCGAACAGTTGTTTGTCTACATAGAGGTTGCCGAGGTTGTTGAGCGCGTCAGCATATTCGCTCCGATACGCATCCGGGTTGGCCTTGATGAGCCGGCTGTAGAGGGCGATGGATTTGCGATAGGCGTGGAGGGCATCGACAGGCCGGTTCGTGTTCTTGTAGAGATTGCCGGCGCTGGTGAGCGTCTGGGCCAGGCCAAGCAGATAAGTATCGCGCGTGGGCTTGGGAAGGCCGCGGTAGATGCGAATGGCCTCGTCGTAGGCCGGGTCGGCATCGGCGGGGCGCCCGGTCTTGAGAAAAAGATTCGCCCGATTCATCTGCGTCATGGCCACGTCGGGCAGGTAGGCGCCAGGATTGAGCTTGGCCAGATCCTTGTATCTTTCAAGCGCGCCGTCGTATGCCTTCTCGGAGTCTTCAGGACGCTCGATGTTTTTGTAAAGCATGCCGAGGTTGTTGAGCGCTGCGGCAACTTCAGGCTTGTACACCAGCGACCGGTCGGCTGGAATCTTGTCATAGTTCGCCAGAGCTTCCTGGTAGACCTTCTCCGCTTTGTCAATCCGCTGGGTGCGCAGATACAGCAGTCCGAGATTGACTAAGGTTTCAGCGACGAGCGGAAGGTTTGCGCCAGGATCGGTTGCAGAGAGCTTGCAGCGGATGGAGAGAGCGCGTAGATAAGTCCACTCGGCGTCGCGGTTGCGCTGTGTCTGGTAGAGGACCAGCCCGAGGTTATTGAGAGCGCCGCCCACTTCGGCAAGTTGAGCGGGATCGGTTTTGGCCAGTTTGCGGCGGATGGCGACAACCTGCCGGATGACCTTTTCCGCTTCAGGAAAACGGCGCTTGGCGTTCAGCGCCAGCATGAGGTTGTTGAGCGTGTCGGCGCGGCTGGCCGGAGTGTCGGGCAGATCGAGCAGCACCTGATAGACCTGGATGGCTTCATCGAAAAAGTTCAGCTTCTGCGCGAAGACGCCATAGGCAAAGC
>JBAUCP010000303.1:0-6688 GCA_049677625.1 Occallatibacter sp.
TCCTTATCACGCCTCCCGCGCTGGCTCGGGAACCCTCGCCGTCGAGCTGCTCAGCCCGGAAGACAAGGTCCTGGGCAGCGTGGAGCAGCAAGCTCAGACCGTCGACGGTGACGGCCAGTGGACTGTAGAGCTAACTCCCGCGGAATCGCTGCCCTTTGACGATCTCGTTTGGGAACGCATTCGCTATCGATACGTGTACGCGGGCGAGACAGTTCCCGCCTTCGAGCAGATTCGAGCCGTGTCTGAGATTCTTCGCCGGCCGTTGATTCACATCCTCGGCCAGAGCGCTTATCTCGCCGGGGGCCAGGCCGCGATTCGCCTCCTGGTGAGCGACCAAGATAACCGCGCCATTCCCGGCGATAGCTCCATCCATATTGATCTGCTCGTGCCGGGCCAGCCTGCGCACAGCCTCTTCGCAGGCCGGGTCAATCGACGCGGCACCGTGGACGCGCAGTTCCGCTTTCCGGCCGGACTCACCGGCAACTATCAGCTTCATTATGTTGCCGACACGTCGATCGGCTCGGCTGAATTCACGCAGTCTGTGCGGCTCGAAGACAAAGTCTCTATCCTTCTCACCACCGAAAAGCCTATCTATCAACCGGGCCAGACCATCCACATCCGCGCGCTCGCGCTCGACCGCGCCGACCGCCACGCCGCGCCCGGCCCGCTCACCTTCGAGATTGAAGATTCGCGCGGCAACAAGGTATTCAAGAAGGCCACCAGTACCGACGCCTTCGGCATCGCCTCAGCCGAATTCGCTCTCGCCGACGAGGTGAATCTGGGCACGTATCATCTGCGCGCCCTCACGGGCGATCCGGCTGCGCCCTCGAATTCTGCTGAGATCGCGTTCAATGTCGACCGCTACGTCCTGCCCAAATTCAAGGTGAGCGTCGATTTTCCCGACCAGAACGGCAAACCGAAGCGCGACTACCGCCCCGGCGACCACGTCACCGGCACAGTCCACGCGAACTACTTCTTCGGCGAGCCGGTCGCGAACGCCGCCATCACGGTGAAAGCCTCGGCCATGGACGTCGCAGTGAATGACGTAGGCTCAGTCACCGGCACCACCGATAAGGACGGCGTGTATCGCTTCGACCTCAAGTTCCTGAGCTATTTCGCGGGCAGTCCGCTCAATAATGGCACAGCTCCCGTGCTCATTGAAGCCACCGTCAAGGACACATCCGGCCACGCTGAGACCCGCGGCGAGCCGATCACCGTGAGCCAATCCGCGATGCTGGTGACCGCCGTGCCCGAAGGCGGCACGCTGATTCCCGGCCTCCAGAACCAGGTCTTTCTGCTGGCCTCGTATCCTGACGGCTCGCCCGCCGAGGCTAATCTCACCGTGCGCATCTCCGGCGCAGCCAGCCAGAAAGTGAATACGGACCAGAGCGGCGTGGGCGTGATCCGCTTCGTTCCGCGCGCCGAAACCGTGAATCTCGCCATCGATGCTGCGGACTCCCACGGCAATCGCGCATCTGCCACGGTTGCGCTCCAGGCGCGCAACGGCGCGGACCAGATCCTGCTGCGCGCCGATCGCTCCGTCTACAAGGTCGGCGACCGCTTGCAGCTCAGCGTTCTTTCCACAGCGTCCAGCGGCTCTGTCTATATCGATCTCGTCAAAGATGGGCAAACCATCCTCACCCGCGACGTGGACGTGGTGAATGGCCAGGCCGCGATCGCCGTCGATGCCACTCCGGAGATGGCCGGGACGCTCCAAATCAACGCCTACCGCTTCGGCCAGGATGCGCAGGCCATCGGCGACCACCGGCTTGTCTTCGTCCAGCCGGCCAGCGAACTCCACATCGAGGCCACAGCCGACGCGCCCGTGTACAAGCCGGGCGCCGAGGCGAAGATTCGTTTCCGCGTGACCGGCGAGCACGGCGAAGCAGTCCACGCCGCGCTGGGTTTGCAGGTGGTGGACGAGGCAGTCTTTGCGCTCGCCGAAAAGCAGCCAGGATTCGCCAAGGTCTTCTTCTATCTCGAGCAGGAGCTGATGAAGCCACGCTACGAGATTCACTCGCTCTCCATGAACGACGTTGTGGAGCAGCCGGTCGCGGCCAATGCGCAACAGCACGACATGGACGCAGGCGCGCTTTTTTCGAGCATGGAGATGTCGAACCCGAACCAGTTCGATACCGAGTTCGGGCGCACTCTGCCGCAGGCCAGCGAGCAGGAGTTCAAGGAGCGCTACCACCAGGCATTCTTCGATCAGGTAAGGCAGATCGCAACCAGCCTCAGCATAGCCTATGAGCAAGCGCCGCACGGCAAAGACCTGCCGCGCCTCTTCGCCGATATCGCTGAAAGCCATCCCGCGCAGGTTCAAGACGCTTGGGGTACCCCGCTGCGCCTGGAGCCGACGGGCTGGACCCAGGACGGCGAGAGGTTTTACTGGATTCGCAGCGCAGGTGCAGACCGCAGCTTCAACACCGGCGACGATCTCGCGGCCACCATCGAGGCGCGCACAGGAACCGTTTCGAATAACCCCACTCAGGCTTCTGTCGGCATAAAAATTGAACACGACCGCGGCCCGTTTAACGGGCTCGCCGCCGTCGCCGGCACAGTAACCGACGCGACCGGAGCGGTCGTCCCCGGCGCAACTATCACCGTGCGCTCCGGCCGCGATGCGAACTCGCGCACGGCGAGGGCTGACCCGAGCGGCAACTTCAGCTTCGCAGCTCTTCCCGCAGGGCACTACGAAATCCGCATCTCCTCGCCCGGCTTCAAGATTTCCGTGAGCGAATTCGATCTTGAGCCACGCGATCGCGCAGTGGTCAGCGCGGGGCTGGCAGTCGGAGCCGTATCGCAGACGGTCGAAGTCACCGCTGCGCAGCCGGTTCTATTCTCGGCCAATGCTGAGATGATGCTCGCGCCCCCGCCCATGGCCATGGCCGCTGGGGCCGTAGATGGTCGGGCTAGGTTCGCGATGCAGAAGTCACTCCGCCAGGAGTTGCGGGGTGCGAACCAGGCGACGGACGACCTGGCTTCGTCCGGCGAAACCCACATCCGCTCCTACTTCCCTGAAGCTCTCTACATCAATCCCGAGATCATCACCGACCGCAACGGCGAGGCCAGCATCGAGATTCCCATCGCCGACTCCATCACTACATGGCGCATGGCCATGCTGGCTTCCACCATGAACGGCGCGCTCGGAACGGCCACATCCTCGCTCAAAGTCTTCCAGGATTTCTTCGCCGACCTCGATCTCCCCGTCACGCTCACCCAGGGCGACCGCGTCACCATCCCCGTGGCCGTTTACAACTACGCCGGCGCGCGCGGCGACGTAAAGCTCGCGCTTCAGCCCGAAGACTGGTACTCGCTGGTCGATGATTCAGCCACCAAAAATCTCAGCGTCGAAACGGGCCAGGTCGGCGGAGCGCATTTCACGCTTGAGGCCAGGCGCATCGGCAAATTCAAGCTCACGCTCTCGGCGCGCATGAACGGCGCTAGCGAGCGCCGCGACATCGTGGTCCGCGAGATCGAAGTGGTCCCCAACGGCCGCGAGCAGGACACCGTCTTCAACGGCCGCATCGATCCACCGGACAATCAGGCCGACAATAAGGCAGCCGGGCACAGCGTCGAATTTCCCGCCCAAGCCATCCCCGATGCAAGCAAGATTCTGGTTCGCATCTATCCCGGCCCGCTCAGCCAGGTGGTGGAAGGCATGGATAGCCTGCTGCGCATGCCCTATGGCTGTTTCGAGCAGACCTCATCCAGCACTTACCCCAACGTGCTCGCGCTGGACTACATGAAGCGCACCAACAAGCTCACGCCGGAGATCCACGCCAAGGCCGAGGGCTACATCGCCACCGGCTATCAGCGCCTGCTCACCTTCGAGGTCCCCGGCGGCGGATTCTCCTGGTTCGGCAACCCGCCCGCCAACAAGATCCTCACCGCCTACGGCCTGATGGAGTTCAACGATATGTCCCGCGTTTACGATGTCGATCCGCGGCTCATCGAGCGAACCCGCAACTGGCTCATCCTTCAGCAGCAGCCCGACGGCAGTTGGAAGCCCGACACTTCGTTTATCAATGAGGGCGCCACCAACCGCTACAACTCCGACCAACTGCGCATCACCGCCTACATCGCCTGGTCTCTTGAAGACACCGGCTATCGCGGCCCCGCGCTCGAGAAGGCTGCACAGTTCCTCGCCGCAAACATCAACGCCAAGCCCGATCCTTACACCCTGGCCGTTCTCGCCAACTTCGCCGTCGAATACGGCAAAGACGAAGCCTTCACGCACCAAGTCATGCAGATGCTGCTCGACGCTCGCCAGGAAAAAGACGGCCAGGTGTGGTGGAACTCCCAGGAAACCGGCGTCTACTCGACCGGCGAGAGCGCGGCCATTGAGACCACCGGCCTGGCCGTGCAGGCGCTGCTCAAGGGCCGCCAGTCTCCCGAGATCGCGCGCAAGGCGCTGGCTTACATCGCTGCGAAGAAAGACGCGTCCGGCACATGGGGAACCACGCAGGCCACCATCATGGCTCTGCGCGCGCTGCTCATGGCTTCAGAAGAAGGCTCCGCCGACGTGCGCGGGACGGTGGAAGTGACGCTCAACGGCAACGCGGAGGAAAAGCTCGATCTGACTCCCGACAACAACGATCTCTTCCATCAATTTGTGCTCAGCGGCATCGATCCCGCCAAGCCCAACGATGTCCGCATCCACTTCGACGGCACCGGTTCGCTCGCCTACCAGGTGGTGGGCCGCTTCTTCCTGCCGTGGGAGACGAAGCCTGCCGAGGAGGCGCTCTCGATCGACGTTGCCTACGACCGCACCAAACTCGCGCAAAACGATATCGTCACCGCCACGGCCACTGTGCGCAATAACCTGAAAGAAACCGCAAACATGGTCATGGTCGATCTTGGGATCCCGCCGGGCTTCGATCTGTTGAGCGAAGACCTGCAGGATATTGTCGCGAAAACCGCCGATGCGCAGTCCGGCCGCCTGGAGAAATTCAGCCTCACGGCCACGCAGGCCATCCTTTATTTCAATGCGCTTGCTCCCGGAAGCCGGACAGAGCTGCGCTTCCGCCTGCGCGCCAAATATCCCATCCGCGCCCGCACCTTCGAGTCGCGCGTCTACGAGTATTACGACCCGGCCGTCAGCTCCATCGCGCGACCCGTGCAGTTGGAGGTAACCGCGCACTGATCGCTATCCGCGCCTGGGAGTGCCCCACAATCAACCCCACAGCTTCAATGCTGCTCCTGGCCCCGGGTCGCCTTTTCCAACCCCTCCCGGGCCGCGGCATTGTTGGGATCGCAGTCCAGCACTTCGCGGAAGATGCGAATCGCATTGGCGTAGTCTCCGCGCCCGCGCGCCTGCTCTCCCAGGCCAACGAACCGCTCCGGATTCGCGCCCAGAGTGCAGTTCGCCGAAGGCGCGGGAGCGGGCGTGGCCGCAGCCTGCTTCTCTTCGGCCTGCGCCGGCTGATGTGCCGCGGGCTTGCTTGCCTGCCTGCCTGGAGTGGAAGCTGCGCGCTGCTTCTCGCCTGGCTTCGGAGCGGTGCTCTGCACCGTGGCTGGCGCTGATACGGGAGCCGGCGCACTGGTTTGCCGCGGAGCCGATGCCGGCGCGGTTGGATTCGGCGGCGCGGAGTTCGCCGAGGAGCTATGCGAGAGATGAATGCCGATAAGAATCGCAGCCACCAGCACGACCAGCGCGGCTGCTGCCAGAATAAGCACGCGCGGCGACTGAAACGCGGACTGCTTCTCCGGCACCATATCGGCGTGGAGTTGCCCACGACCGGCGACAGTGGCCAAAGCCTCGGCCGCCGGAGCGGGAGTGCTTTTGTCTTTTGCCGGCGCAGACGGCGCTGCCGCGGGTAGCGCAGCCAGCGTAAGCTGCGGTTCGGACTGCAGCAGGTCGAGCTTGTCTTCGGCCGTCCACAGATACTCGTAGACGCCGAAACGGCCGGGAAAGGATTTGAGCGGCAGGCCTTTAATGGCTGCAACCTGCTGGCACAGATCGTGGGTCAGCAGGATCTGCGCGGGTTTGGCAAGCTTGAGCAGCGTGACCAGTTCGTGCGGCGGCTCAGGACTCTGTTTTGCCGCAGACGCGGATGATGCGGAATCACCCGCGTTCTCTGCGTCCGAGTTCGGCCCGGCAGCGGTGCCGGAGGTGTCAATGGCGATGGAAACGGCAACCGGCGCGGATGCGTGCTTGCCGCGAAACCCCTGCAGGCCAAGCTGAACCTGGCGCGAAACCACCAGCGCATCGGCAGGCCGCTTCAATCCGGAGACGTAGAGTTGATCCTGGGTGGACAGAAATACGCCGTGCTTCGAGGCCACGGCATCTTCGATGAGCGCGAGCACGCCCGGATGTTGCGAAGGAGCGCTTTCGTTGCCCGGCGGTTCCGCACTCCTGCCATTCGGACCCCAGAAGCGGAAGACCATTTCGATTTTGGCATGCGGGTTTTCACCGGCGCCGGGCGGCGATGAAAATCCCGAGAGCGTGCTGGAAGATCGTTGATCCACTGAAGGTTCGCTTATCTGTTCTGTGGGTCCCGCGAAGGCCGATGAAGCATCGATTCCTGTTGCGCGAGGTTGGGTGAACTTGATACAGTGGAGCGAATTATACCATAGGGCATCAGGACGCCAGTTCGCTAATCATGGTGTCTGAATTGAATATCTCAGAGGTCAAGATCATGTCGCCTTTTTTCGCCAGGTTCGCCGGGCGGCTACTCCGGAGCTT
>JBAUCP010000304.1:0-7609 GCA_049677625.1 Occallatibacter sp.
CGTGCGAACCGCGCTGCCCAGCGCGGCCGCATTCTGGAAACCGCGCCACTCCTCAATTAGATCGCCTTGCGCCGACAAAAGGCGAATCGTGCCGCTCGTCCTTGTGCTGGCGGTTCGGCCGGCTTCAAAGTGCAGTGCGCCTGGATAGACATCGTCGAGGTCGCGGATCGCATTGGATGTGGCCACATTTGCGTCTTCACCGTCCAAATGTACGGTGACGATGAGCCGATCGTGGCCGTATTGGCCGGCCAGGCTGCGCAACGCTACAAGCTGCGCACGGGGCCCAGACGCCAGCAGACCATCTTCATCGAGAACCGGATCGATGGTTGCTTCAATGCGCAGCGGAGCTGATGCAGTGGCCGGCTTCGCGGGCCGTTCCAGGGAGCTTCCTGTCTCAGTGCCTTCCGATTGCAACGCCGCCAGCGAGGCATTGTGCTGTGTGCCGGCATCGAAGAGCGGCTCGCCGGAGAGGCTATAAACATTCTTCGACGAAGCCCACGGAGAACGGACGCGATAGACGAGCGCGGAGGTGGAAACGATGCG
The DNA here is from genome assembly GCA_049677625.1 of Occallatibacter sp. Taxonomy (GTDB): domain Bacteria; phylum Acidobacteriota; class Terriglobia; order Terriglobales; family Acidobacteriaceae; genus Telmatobacter. The sequence goes on from JBAUCP010000304.1 coordinate 544, forward strand.
ATTTCGCGTGAAGAGCATGGGAGGGCCGTCGAATGCGGCATCGCTCACAATTGCAGCGGCGTCCGGCACGCGCGGGTTCCACTCGATGGTGTTGTGCTCGAAGCTGAGGCCGCGAATGACGCCGCTGTTCCAGGTGTGCAGATAGACCGCACCTTGCAGCGCAGCGAGCCGCGGGCTCAGGCCGTTATCGATGCAGAGATTGTCGCGCACCGCGCTGTCGCTGGTTACATAGCCGGCGGCGAAGATGGCCACGCAGTAGCCCTGCGTGTCGTGCCCGTAGTTGCGCTGCACGGTGTTGTGGGTGTTGTCCCAGTCGATGTCGTAAGCCCCGCCGTCCACGCCGGGGCTGTCCGTGACGTATGCCTCGTTGTCTTCGACGGTGCAACGATCGCAGGTCCAGGTCCAGATGGCGTTGGGCGTGCCGACATCCTGCGTGGGCTGCATTCCGGTCTGCCACGCGGCGCTGGTCTGGATGACGCTATCCGCGTCGCGAAAGAGAATGATGCCATCGCCGTAGACGTCGTGCGCGGTGGAGTTGCGCACCGTAACCTGGCGATTGAGCGGCGCATCGGGAGAATAGGCGAAGTCTCCGCCGCCGACGAGAATGCCGGACCACTGATTGGTGTGGGCCGCATCCACTCCGTCCACGAGAACGTCCTGGAAGACAGCGGCGGGACCGTTTGGGCCCACCACCACAAGGCCATTGTCTTTGTTTTTCATTGCACCGCCATACACGTCGTGCACGTAGAGGTTCTTCAGGTAGACGTGATGCAGCGGTCCTTGATCACCGGTGACAAAAACTCCATACATGCTGCCGCCGGAGAGGTCGAGCGAGTCGATCTGCCAGTACTCCTGATTTGCGAGAAGCAGAATCTGGCGCGCGCTTGCCGGCGCAACGATTCGCGGGCGCGGCCCACTGCCATATGCGGTCAGGCGGATTACGTCCCCGTCGGTTCCTGAGCCATGCGGCGCAAAGCTGCCGTGGCATACGGCGCCGCGGGCTAACGCGATTCGATCGCCCGGCGCAAATGGATGCGCCTCGGCTGCGGCGAGAGAGCTCCACGGGTGCTCTTTTGAACCGTCTCCGGCGTTGGCGGCCGAGCAATCGATGAAGTATGCGTGCTGCGGCTGCGCGGACTGGTTCTGGGCGCGTGCGTAAGCTGCGGAATGGAGGCAGACAAGACAAACAAGAGCAATGGTCCAGCCCGGAGCGCGGGAACGAAGGCCGGACAAGAGATGGATCATGGAAACAGGCTCCGGCTCATGCAGCTCAAAACTTATCGTATCTGATTCAAGTGGAGAAGATGGCGCCCGTTTTACCGGACGCCGCTTCTGCCTGCAGTGACGGGGAGAGATTCGAATTAGAAGATGATCTTGGCTGCCAACTGCGCTTCGCGGTCGGAGCCAGACAAAACGCTGTTGATCTGGCCGAAGGTGCCGCTGTTGAAGTTAGGGTCGGGATTCCCCAAATGCACGGTGTTTGCCGTGTTGAAGGCTTCGGCGCGGATGTCCAGCGTATATCTCTCTCTGATTTTGAAGTCCTTGGCCAGCGAAGAGTCGAGGCTCACATACGCCGGCCCGACCACGATGTTGCGGCCCGCGTCGCCGGGATTGAAGTTGTCGGATTGTGGCTTTACGGGAAGAAGGCCGTTGACATTGAAAGCTGCAGTATTGAACCAGTGGTAGATACTCCGCTGGCCGCGCGGAATGGTTGGATCGCCGGTTACGTTGGGCCGCAGGCCGGGCAGGATCGAATCCGGATTCGTTCCGCGAGTGATGTTTACCGGCGTGCCCGTGTGTGCAAAGAGGATGGGGCTGTAGCGCCATCCGCCAAGAATCGCGCTGGGTATGCGGCCCCAGCTGGAGCCCCACCGCTGGCCTTTGCCGACGGGCAGGATGAATGCTCCGCTGAAGACAAGATTTTGGCGCTCGTCAAAGTCGGCGTTCGCGTACTCCGCCTTCAGGTCATAGGGATTCTGCGGGGTATCGTTATCCACGTGGCCGAGATTAAACGGCGCAGGGCCGTTGTCCAGGCTGTGGCTCCAGGTGTAGCTGAGCAGAAAACTGGTATTGCGCGAGGTCTGCTTGGTTACCTTCACCTGCATGGCGTTGTAGCTGCTGATTCCTGAATCGGTCAAGTATTGAATGTTGCCAAGGTCCGCCGTCACCAGGTTATTGAAATTATTTGCCGAATTCGCGGGATTGGCGTTGATGTCGCCGATCTCGTACGACAGGTGCCTGGCGAACGAGCCCACCCAGCCGAGTTCGAGCGACGCGGTTTTTGTGATCTGTTCCTGGAACGTGAGGCTGAAAGAGGCGGTTGTGCCGGTCTTCATCTTGGGATTGATGGCATAGGTCGTCTCCAGGTTTCCGTTGACGACCGTGGAAGGAACGATGGCGCCTCCCGAATTTGGAAGATTGATAGTCGCGCTGCGGGCCACGCCCGAATCCAACTCGTACTCCCACGGCGCCGACGGACCGCTGGCGGGACCGTCGTAAACCCAGTCTGAATACGCCGCCTGGCGAGCGAAGGGATAGTTCTGCGTGAGGATGTCTTCGCGGCCATCGTTTTCAGGCGAGAAGAAGAAAGCGCCTCCGCCGCGAAGCACGGTTCTGGGGTCCAACTGGAAATCGAAGCCGAAGCGCGGGGAAAGATCGTCCTTGCGCGCCACGAGCAGGGAGTTGGAATTGCCTCCGCGTCCCGCCACCAGGATGTTGCCGCTGGCCAGATCGAAGTTTGCCATGTTGTTATTCGCCTCGGTCCAGGGATTCTGGAACTCGTAGCGCAATCCATAGTTGAGGGTGATCCGCGGCGTTACCTTAAAGGTATCCTGCGCATAGTAATTCAGGTTCCAGCTCTTGGTGTGCGGATTGGATAACTGCAAGCCGATATACACGTCGGTGGGTAAACCGAGAACCAGATCGGCAAGATCGGATCCGCCGGCCCAGTTATAGGCGCCTGAGATGTAAGTGTAGTAGAAGTTCGCGGTCTCGGCGTAGCCGAAGCTATCGAAGTAATCGAAGCCGGTGGGAAAGAGCGAAAAGTTCGGATGTGAATTCAGCAGGCGCAGATCGCCGCCAAACTTGAACTCATGCCGGCCCTTGATCCACGTCAGGGAGTCGGTGATTTGATAGTTTTGGTCGTTGACGTGGTACGGCTTGTATGTCGATCCGCCGGCCAGATATCCATCGGCGAGAAAAATCTGCGGGTATCCAATGGTCGCCGGGTAATTAGGAACCACCACGTTGCCGGCGCCGTATTTGGTGGAATAGTCCGTTCCATTCAGCAGGCTGTAGAGATTCTCCGGATAGAACAGGTAGCCGAACCGCACCTCGTTGAGCAGGGTTGGGCTGATGATGCGATCGTACGTCACCGAAATCGACTGGGGCTCATAATCTTCCTTGTTGGCCTGGTCGGCATCGCCTGCGCCCGGCACCACGGTGTGGCCCCAATACGGATCGGTTACCAGTTGGTTATCGCCCTGCCAGTGATAAACCGAATAAAGCCGGTCTTTTTCGGAAATCACCAGGTCGAAGCGCGCGTCGACTTTGTCGAAATTGAAATTGGTGGGCGAATATACTTCGAAATTGCGAAACCAACCGTTGTCGATGCCGGTCAGATTGGGCTTGGGATAGAAGTTCAACAGCGTTGCCAGGCCCGCCGGGCTCACGCGATCTTTGGGAATGATATTGCCGTCGAACTGCTGCTCCGCTCCGCCGTAGGATTCGACCGAGACGACAGGATCGAAGATGGGATCGATGGTTCCAGCCGCCGCACCGCCGCCAGGCGCGGTGGCGACGCCGGCATACGGATCAAGCAATCCAGAAAAGTCGACGCTGCCATTGCTCGGGAAATTGATCAGGCCGAAGGGGATGGTGGAGTCCACATAAGAATAGGGATCTTTCTCCCGCTCGCCCTCGTAAGCGGCAAAGAAGAAGGCGCGATCGCGCTTGATGGGAAAACTGATAGTACCGCCAAAGTTGTGCCGCTTGAGTGCGGAGGGCGGTTGCGGCGTGCTCACGCCTAGAGTAGTTATTTTCGCGGCCAGATAGTTGGGGCGGAAGAATTCAAATGCATCCCCGTGAATGGAATTGGTGCCGGACTTAGTCTGGATGGCTATTATGCCGCCCGCAGCGTTCCCGAATTCGGCATTGTACGTGGCTGTGATCACTTTGAACTGGTCAACCGAATCCACGTTCGGGTCCACGGTAAAATCCTGAGTGCGATTGGTCGTCGACTCGATTCCATCGAGTTGAATGGAGTTGCCGTACTCGCGTTGGCCGCTTACCGAAGCCCCGACGGTGTTAATGCTTCCGCTCTGCGGCGGAAGCTGGGTCACTCCCGGAACCAGGAACGTCAGCGTGTAGAAGTCACGACCGGCCAGGGGCAGATCCACAATGGCATCGCCGCCGATCACGGTGCCTACTTCAGCTGATTGCGATTGCAGCACTGGCGGAGCTTCGCTTACTTCCACGGATTCGGAGACGCTGCCCACCTTCAACTTGAAATTGAGCGCAAGATGCTCGTCAATCTCCAGTGCGACATGCATGAACTTCTCTGCGGTAAATCCGGATGCTGAGGCGGACACCGAATACATGCCTGGAGGCAGGCTGACGACGGTGTAATTGCCAGCGGCATCGGCTCGGCCGGCAAACGATACGCCTTTGTCTTCATCGGTGACGGTGATGGATGCGTCGGGCACCACGGCTCCGGTGGGATCGGTGACCTGGCCGCCAATTTGTCCCGTGGTTGCCTGACCGCGGACGGGAATGGGCGCAAGCACCAAGCAGGCAACTGCGATCAGTCCGGCAGCCAAAGAACTTAGGTGAGTCGACAATGTGTGTTTCACTTTGAACGTTTGCTTCATAATGCCTCCTGAGTACATGCGCAGTCTTCGCGGTCGCATCAATCGCTACCTCCCGAAGCCACGCCTTCGGTTTGTTTTAGCTTGACTTCCACAACTCCCAGCGCGCCGGGAGTCAGTGTAATCCCATTTGCGTCCGCGCGGGCGCCGGAATTTTTTTCGTTGGCGGAGTAGAAGAGCGTGAAGGCCCCGTTGCCTTCATCCACCAGGCCCAGCGGAGTGCGCACTTCGCTGGCCCAGATTCCATTGCCCGTCTGCACCGTCAACTGCCGGCCTTGCGGCCAGTGGATTCCATCCTGCGAAAATGAGTAGCCGATGGCATTAGGCTCGTGGTTGTCATAGACCGCAATGTAGCTTCCATCGCCAAGCCTGGAGACGATCGGGTTCTCAATGAATCTCGCTTCCATTTTGAGCGGATTGAGCTCCGAGCAGCGCGTCCATGGCCCGCCCAGCTCCGGCGCGCGCGCCAACCCCACCTGCCACAGCGCGATGGGCAGGCTTTCCGTCCGCGCACTGCCGTAAAACGCATACCATGCGCTGCCGACACTGTAGGGAAAAAAGGAGTCTGTTCCCTGCAGTCCCTCCCACGGGTCGGAATCCTTGCCGCGCTCAAGAATCACGCCCACGTCTTTATAGGGACCGCCGATTCCGCTCATCCCGGGCTGGACGGAAACCGCTCGCCAGATGCGGCCCTCGTGGTTGGTGAGCCACTGGTGAGGCGTGTCCGGCGCGGCCTGGTAAGCCACATAAAACAGGGTCCATCGGCCGTTCCTGGGGTCGAAGACCGGCATGGGCGACCACAGCGCCGCGCGCGGGTCTGTGCCGGTAAAGTCGCCGCTCGACTCGCGGAGCGTCCCCACACGCCGCCAGTGCGTCCGGTCGCGGCTTGTCCAGTGCGCGAGCTTCATTTTCACCCAGTGCGGATCGCCGGCCATCTCCGAGGTGAAAAGATGGTAGATGCCGTCGAGCTTGATCACCCTGCCGCCCTCAAAACCGTATTTGTTGCCCTCGGCGCCGGCCGAGCGCGTGGTCAGCACCGGGTGATCGAACTGCCTGGTGACCACGAGCTCGCGGTCTGCGGCCGACAAGGAACCGGTTGCGTATCCCACGGTGGCAGCGAGCGTGAGAATCGCAAGGCAGCGCGACGATTTTGCCAGAGCCGGTATCCTCATCGATCTCCTGGAACGCTTTGGTGCGTCGGTCAGCAACAAGGCACGAGCCGCAATCGCAGGCCGAAAACAAACTTTGAACCGCCGGCAATACCTGTTTCGTCAGACCGTCCCGTTGTAGGCTGTCTGTCTACCCTCTTCAAGGTAATGGAGGTTATGCGAGATGTTAACCGGTCTCGGGTGGAGACCTATGCGGATGAAAACGCCTGAATCGCCGCGAATCGGCACAAATGCCAGCCTTGCGAAGCCGCAGCCGCGTCTTGATCGTTCCATCCCAGCTCCGACCCGCTCGGCTCCGGATGCGCAAGAGGCTGATAAGAAGGTGAACCGGCCTCTTCCGCAGGGATTAATTGATTTGCGCAAGGCTGAAATAACCGGCGTTAACGGAGAAAATAACCGTTAACGAGAAAAAGCGTCGCAGATGACACGCAGGCGCAACATGCTTGACAGCTACCTTATGCGGGAATTACGGTGGTTTCGGACTGGAGAAGGCGTCAGCCGCTCCGCAGTACGCTGCCGCGCTGCGCTTCCTGAGCCGGGAGCTTGCGATTGGTGTCTCGACACAATTCGTTGGATGGCTTCTCCGCCTACGAAAAGCGTGAGGAGCTTCGCCGGGTTCTCCAGAGCAGGCACTTTGCCAACTCGCCCAAGAAGATCCGGTTTCTGGAATTCATCTCCGAGCAGACCTTCCAGGGCAACAGCGAAAAACTCAATGAATATCTGATTGGCACGGAGGTCTACGACCGCGGCGCCGACTTCGATCAGCAAAAGGACCCCATTGTCCGCGTGCAGGCGCACGAGATTCGCCGGCTGCTGAAGAAATACTACGAGGAAGAGGACGGCAACGGCGTCATACGGATGGATCTTCCTGCCGGCCACTATGTGCCCATCTTCAGCCGCATGGAGCCGGCGGAGGCCGAGGAGGCCGCACCGCCTGGGCCCGAGACAGCGCCCGCGTCGAAGCCGATCGGCCGCATCCATTTCGCCGTCACCGCTGCGCTGGCCGCGCTTTGCGTGGTGCTGGTGGTTCTG
>JBAUCP010000305.1:0-5427 GCA_049677625.1 Occallatibacter sp.
CTCGATTTCCGTGGTCATCACAGCGATGGAGATCCTGGTGGATAACTCGGGTTATCCGACCGAAGCGATCTCGCGCAATTCGCATGACTATCGGCCGCTGGGGCTGGGCTACGCGAACCTGGGTGCGCTGCTGATGGCCTTCGGGCTGCCTTACGATTCAGCAGCGGGACGCGACCTGGCCGCATCGCTCACGGCCATCATGTGCGGACAGGCTTATCTGCAGTCGGCGGTGATTGCGGCGAATTGCCCGGCAATTCCATCCGCCACGCCGTTGACGGCTTCGGTCGATCGGCAGGGCGGAGCTTGCCCTGGGTTCTATGTAAACCGCGAGCCGTTTCTTGACGTGATCCGCATGCATCGCGCCGAGGTGAACAACATCGGCAAGTCGCGCCAGAGCGGTGAGCCATTCAGCGTGCCGCAGCTTGACGCGCTGATTGATGCAAGCCGCGAGAGTTGGGACAGTGCGCTGGTCTACGGCGAGAAGTACGGCTATCGCAACTCGCAGGTGACGGTGCTGGCCCCGACGGGGACCATCGGCTTCATGATGGATTGCGATACCACGGGGATCGAGCCGGACCTGGCGCTGGTGAAGTACAAGAAGCTGGTGGGCGGCGGCATGATCAAGATTGTGAACAACACCGTACCTGCGGCCCTGTTCAAGCTGGGCTACAAGGACGACGATGTGAACGCGATCGTGAGCTACATTGACGCGACGGGCACTATCGAAGGCGCGCCGGGCATCAAGCCGGAGCACCTGGCGGTCTTCGACTGCAGCTTCAAGCCGGCCAAGGGCACGCGGTCAATCCAATACATGGGTCACATCAAGATGATGGCCGCCGCGCAGCCGTTTCTTTCCGGCGCGATCTCAAAGACGGTGAACCTGCCGCATGAGGCCACGGTGGAGGATGTGGCCGAGGCGTATGCAGAGAGCTGGCGGCAGGGCATCAAGGCCGTGGCGATTTATCGCGACGGCTCGAAGGGCACGCAGCCGCTGAACACAAGCATGGACGAGAAGAAGCAGCCCTCGGCGCTCGACGCCGTTGCAGGCCGCGTGTTGATGCACCTGGCCACCGGGCAGACCGCGGCTGAAGCGGATGTGAAGGCTCTCGAAGCGCGCCCAAGCGACAAGGTCGAGGTGAACGCAAAGCAGTTGATTGGCGCGGCAGCGGCCTTCCAGAATGCTCTGGATGCGATTGCCGCCACGGCAGTGCCTCCGGTGCTCGCGGCTTCTCCGGTCGAGCAGGCGCAGGACCAGAAGGCGCCGCCCCGCGCCGTGCGCCACCGGCTGCCGGAAGAGCGCGCATCCATCACGCACAAGTTCTCGATCGCCGGACACGAGGGCTACATCACCGTGGGGCTTTACCCGAATCAGCAACCGGGCGAGATCTTCATCAAGATGGCCAAGGAAGGTTCGACGGTTTCGGGATTGATGGATGCGTTTGCGACCTCAGTCTCGCTGGCGCTGCAACACGGCGTGCCTCTGAAGGTGCTGTGCGAGAAGTTTGCGCACACGCGCTTCGAGCCTTCAGGCTGGACGGGCAACGAGCAGATTGGCTACGCGAAGAGTTTGATGGATTACATCTTCCGCTGGCTGAGCCTGCGCTTCCTGTCGGGCACGCAGTTGACGCTGTTTGCGGGCCTCGCGCCGCAACTGCCCAGCCCTCCGAGCCTGCTGCCGGAGACCGAGCCCGAGGAGGACGCGGTTGCCTCGCAACAGCACCTGGCCAGGCTGGCTGAGGAGGTGGCGAAACGGCTGAACCAGGTGAGCGGACATGCGGGTGGCGGCGGCATTGCGCCGGAGACGCACGCGTGGCCCGCGTCGCAGTCGAGTGCGGCGCAGCTTCCGGATCTGAAGGATCGCGGCATCTATCACGCGGCCGACGCAATGCGCGGCATGTACGAGATGGGTGACGCGCCAAGCTGCTCAACCTGCGGGGCGATCATGGTGCGCAACGGGAGCTGCTACCGCTGCATGAGCTGCGGATCTACCAGCGGGTGCTCTTAAACTTTAACGATGCTGGATTGGGATACCCCAGGTTTCTATCGAAACCTGGGGTATCCTTTTTTGTGCTGGAGCTGGATGTGGGCTGGTCGGAGATCGGGAAATTCTTGACGAAGCCCAACACCGGGACGACAATCAAAAAGCCAGCCCAACAAAGGCCCGGGAAACGTTCAGGAACGTCCCGGAGTGCCGTTCACCTTTCCCCGAACCGCGTTCACATGATGAGAAGTACGCGCCTTTCTTGCCGGATACCGGGCGGCTGGTCTCACTGTCGTAAAGGAGGTTCATGTGGGTCTTCAAGTTGCCAGAACGAAGCTGAGGTTAAGATTGATCGCGGGCGAAGCCTTCAACCAGGGCGAGGGACCGACAACACTGAAGTTCATCGAGGACTGGTGGGCTAATTACAAGGCGTGGGAGGGCAGAGACCGCTTTGTGACGGCTGTCAGGGAACGGCGCATGACTATTCGGCAAAGCGCCCCCGATCCCTTCTTCTACGGCGAATACGAGGGCCGTCAGATGTTTCCTGGCGGCTTCTCGGCGCGCCATGGCGACGTGGAGGCGGAGAAATACCCGAATGAGCGGATCCGAGTGGGTTTTGACAGCCTGAAGGAACGCCTGGACCCATCCAATTTCGGCATGGATAAGGGCGAGAGGCTGAAGTACAAGAAGGGGCTCCACGATCTGAGCGGGTCACTCCTGACTCCGACCATTGATCTTGTAACCAATCAGGTACGGTGGAAGTGGGGCAAGCTTTCCGCGTGGATCACTATCTTCATGCCGATGGCGCAGCCTGAGGATCTCGTAATCTTCGCTCTGCTTAACTCCATGGCAAAGGAAGCGCGAGCGACGCAGCCCGCGATTTATAACCGGGTGGTGGAAATGCGCAAGCGGATGACGCGCATGAAGTTCGCGGACTCACAAGATTTCCAGTCAGGTATGCTCAATGCCGGGACGAACGAGCGCCCGAATCTCAAATATGGTCCGAAGGGGTCAGTTGATCAAAATGGCAAGCTGACCGGCGATGATCTGCTGCGATACCAAAAAGCGCTGGATTACAAATCGATTCTGCCCACGGATGGTAGAAAGACAAACATGAATGAAATCGTGATTTCCTTTCGTGAGCATGAAGGTCCGCGTTTCCCCGTGTTTACGAAGTGGGATACCACGGCAAAAGCTTTCCTGTGTCTCCCGGACGAACCAAGCTCGAAGTCAATCATAGGCGGTCAGGTTCCCGACAACTGGGCGCAGACGGTTGAATTCGGATGAATTCCAAATGGGCGCCCAGCATGGGCTGTTTGGGGTTGGGGCTTTCCCAGGTTTCAAATCCACCCCAGCGAAGAAGACCGGTCGCTGCGGACACCGGATTCGAGATGACAGATATTTGAGGGAGCTGCTGCGCGCGCGGAATGTTACGCACTGCGTTTGTAGATGGCGTAATAGGGCTGGTTGGAGAGAGTGGCGTTGAAGCCCGGATAGAGTGAGGCTGCGTTGTTCGCGTGCGCCAGCTCGAAGTAGTACTGGAGCGGGTAAGGCGATTGCGTGTAGTCGGCGGGGATGGCGGCGGTGTAGCCGCCATCCCCGCTTTGCATTTCCGCCCAGAGCCAGCGCTCTGCCTGATTCACGTGGCGATAGTGAAGACGGACTGCGCTCACAGCGCCGGAAACCTGGAGAGATAGCGTAAGCGGCCGGCCGGGGCGGAAGCTTTCCGGTGCAGTGTGCGTGCAGTGGGCAAGTGTGCGACTGGGCTTGCCGGTCGCTGCTGCGATGGCCTGTGCCGTGTTTTGCGCGGAGCCGGTGGACGCAGGCGCGGATGCGAGCGCAGATGCGAGTCTGGACTGCATGGCTGCGAGATCGGCATCGATGTCGGCGAGACGGTCATTCCAGTGGCCGCGGCGCATGGGGACGTTGCCGTAGCTTATATCGGAGACGTAAACCAGCGCGGCGCGATTGGCCATTGTGGCCCATGCTGCGCGCGCTTTTTTGTATTGCTCGAGGGCGAGCTTGCCGGCCTGTGGATCGCCAGTCCGCGTGAAGATTTCATACAACACGCCGCTGCGCAGCTTGGCCGCGAAGAATGCGCCCAGGCCGTTCTGGATGAGAGAGTCTTCTTCTATGCGGCGGAACTCGAGCGATGTGTTGGATGGGGCTTCTGCGCGGGCTTTGGCCAGGGCCGCGGTGGATGCCACGATGAAGTTTTCGAGCCATTGAGCGGCTTCAATCGGTGAGTATTTGGGATTGGCGCGCGCGGCCAGCAGGTCTTGCGCGTGCTCGGCGATGGTCGAAAAAAGCTGCGGGTCGAGCGGGCTTACGGCGCCAAAGCATTTTGGCTCGGGTGTGTCGCTGTAAGGCGAGCGCTCGCTGTCCACGACAATAGGCATGTTGGTGTAAAGCTCGGCCCAGAAAGAGTGGTTGGACGCAGAGGGAAGATGCGCCGAAGTGATGAGCGGTAGTACGCGGCTGGAGTTGGCCAGCGCGGTTTCGACTGAGATTCCGGCGCGGCCGAAGTTGGCTCGCAGATAACGGCGCGAGGGCTCGAGAGTGGACTCGGGATCATAGAGCTTGCGGCCCCACACGCGATAGTAGTACTCGAATTTCTTCCAGTCGGCATCGGGGTTGAGTGATGCATCTGCATAGGCGCAGCGGCCTCCGGCGTGGCCCGAGCCTTCGCGGCCTTTGAAGGTGAGCGGCTCCATCAGGTCGAGACCGGCAGCGCCACAGAAGTGAGCGGTGCGGCCATAAGCCGCGGCCATTTCGGGATCGGCGGAGAGCAGATGCCGCTGCGTGCCGGGCCACAGGCGAAAGAGGAGCCTGGCCGCACTGCCTTGCTGGAAAAAATCGGCGTAGCCGTAGCGGGTGAAGAGACGCGAGCCGCCGCTCAGGCTGAAGAGGCGCGCGTCGTCGTGATGGTTGGGATTGGGAATTTCGAGCGCGCGAATATCGGCCTGCTGGTAGCCGAGGCTCTGGTGCTCAGCGGAGTATTTTGCGCCGAGCTTGACGGGCATTCCCGTGGCTGTGGCGATGTCAATCATGGTCTGGCTCACGCCTTTGGCGTGCATGTCGATCTCGATGGTGCGGCCGGCGCCGGAGATGGCTTCAAAGAGCGTCCTCCAGAATGGATAGCTGCCTTCGGGGATGCCGCTCTCGCCGTGGACGCGCATGGTCAGGCCCTGAATCTGCGGGCATTCTCTGAGAATGATGGCGAGCGCGTCGCGGCAGTATGCGGCGTGCGTCTCGGGTGTGAGACCGTCAATGCGGTGATAGGCGTTGGGGCTGTCGGTCCACTCGTAGGCGTGGGTCCAAATGCCAAGTTGAAAGTGGATGCCGCGCTCGCCGGTTTCCGCGGCGATGAACTTAAGCATTTCGAAGTTGCGATTGCGCTCGTCGGCGCTGAGTGCGACAGGATTCGCGAGCGGGGTTCCATCGGC
>JBAUCP010000306.1:0-7401 GCA_049677625.1 Occallatibacter sp.
ATGAGCTCGCCGCCGCTCTGCCGGCCGACGATCCCAGCGCCAAGAAGAAGCTGGCCCACTATTACGAGCACCTGCGCTAGCGGACCTTCCGCGAGCAGGTCACCAAGGACCGCATCCGTCCCGACCGCCGCGCCTTCGACGAGATTCGCCCCATCACCATCGAAACCAGCGTGCTGCCGCGCACCCATGGCTCGGCTCTGTTCACGCGCGGTGAAACGCAGGCCCTGGTCACGGCCACGCTTGGCACCATGGACGACGGCCAGCGCCTGGAAAGCTATGAAGGCGAGCAGAAGAAGGGCTTCATGCTCCACTACAACTTCCCGCCCTTCAGCGTGGGCGAAACCGGCCGCATGACCGGCGTAGGCCGCCGCGAAGTGGGCCACGGCGCACTGGCCGAGCGGGCCATCACCGCGGTTCTGCCTACCGCGGACGAGTCGCCCTATTCGATCCGCATCGTCTCCGACATTCTCGAATCCAACGGATCGTCCTCGATGGCCTCTGTCTGCGGCGCGAGCCTCGCGCTCTACGATGCGGGCATCTCGCTCAAGGGCTCGGTGGCCGGCGTGGCCATGGGCCTGGTGAAGGAAGGCGACGACTACGCCATCCTTACCGACATCGCCGGCGCGGAAGACCACTACGGCGACATGGACTTCAAGGTGGCCGGCACGCGCAAGGGAATTACCGCGCTGCAGATGGACATCAAGATCGGCGGCCTCACCCGCGAGATCCTGCAGCAGGCCATGGAGCAGGCCCGCCGCGGCCGTCTCTTCCTGCTCGACAAGATGGACGCTGTTCTCGACGGACCGCGCCAGGAGCGCTCGCAGTACGCTCCGCGCATCGAGACGGTGATGATTCCCACCGACAAGATTCGCGATCTGATCGGCAAGGGCGGCGCCACCATCCGCGGCATCGTGGAGCAGACCGGCGCCAAGATCGACGTCGACGACACCGGCAAGGTCAGCGTCGCCTCGTCCGATGCCGAGGGCCTCAAGAAGGCGCTGGCCATCATCAGCAACATCACTGCCGTTCCTGAAATCGGCAAGATCTATCTCGGCAAAGTCGTTCGCCTGGCCGAGTTCGGCGCATTCGTCGAGCTCTTCCCCGGCACCGACGGCCTGCTCCACATCTCCGAGATCGCCGAGCATCGCGTCAAGGAAGTCAAGGACGAGCTGCGCGAGGGCGACCAGGTGATGGTGAAGGTTCTGGCCATCGAAGGCAACCGCATTAAGCTCAGCCGCAAGGCGCTCATCCGCGAGCAGAAGGCAAAGCTGGCGCACTCCGCTCCGGCTGAGGCCCCTGCTGAAGGCGGTGAAGGCAACGGCGTCTCAGAAGAGACGCAGGCTCCTCCGCCGCCCAGGCCGCGCCATGAGTTCGATGAGCGCCAGCCCAAGTCGAACCAGAGCACCATCCTCATCGAAGGCGGAGACGACTTCGAGGAAGAAGACGGCGAAGAGTTCGACGAGACAACCGAGCCCAACTTCAACCGCGTAGACGGTGCGCCGGTTGCGGCCGGCCAGCCAGCTGGCGGAGCCCGTCCGCCGGCGAACAACAACAATCGCCGCCGCCGCCGCCGCCGTCCAGGCGGTGGTGGACGCGGTCCCGGAGGCGCAGCCTGAGCAATCGGGCCAAAGCCGGCAAATAAAAAGGCCCGGATGTGAATCCGGGCCTTTTTCTGTTTGCGATTTCATCGCATCCGTCCGCTCTGCGGCCGATGCCGAATCAGGCAATCAATGCGGCTGCAGCGTCTGCGGTTTCTCGATCACCGGAAACGGCACAGCATACTCTGCCGCCGCGTATTCTCTCGAACTCTCTCGCGCCGCGTTCTTGTCTGAATACATCCGCCGGTCGGCGGCAATGCACAGGGCCTCGGCACTCACCGCGTCTTCCGGATACACGGCAATCCCTATGCTCGCGCCCACCCGCACGGAATGCCCGTCGAGTTCGAAGGGTTCCTTGAGAAGCTGGATCAGCGAGAAGCTTACATTCTCGGCATCCTCGCGGCTGGTCGGCTCATCCAGGATGATCGCGAACTCGTCGCCGCCCGTCCGCGCCACAGTGTCTGAGCGGCGAACGCGGGTGAGAAACACCTCGCCGGCGCGTTTCAGCAGCAAGTCGCCGATGTGGTGGCCCACCGTGTCGTTCACCTGTTTGAAGCGGTCCAGATCCACCAGCAGCAGCGCCGCCCGGCGTCCGGTGCGGTGCGCACGCTCCAGCGCCACGGCCAGCCGGTCCTGGAAGAGCCGGCGGTTGGGCAGCCCGGTGAGCTCGTCGTGCAGCGCCAGATACTTGTTGTGCTCGATCTGCTTTTCAAGCAGCAGCAGGATCATGCCCACGGCGACTACATATTTGGGCAGGTTCCACACTTCGCTCTCCGGATGCAGGTTCGGGAAGAACATGCTGATGCCCGGCCCCACAACAAACACCGCGGCCCAGGCCAGAAAGCCCGCAATGGTAATCAGGCCTCCGGTGGTGGCGCGCCGGTAGCTGAAGAGGAAGTGAATGCTGCATCCGAAGTAGACGGTGAAGAAGATCGAGTTCAGCGCCAGATCGGCGCCGCCGGGCCGGTACTGCTCTGCCAGAAGAAAGGCGGTGAGGCCGCCGTACAGGCTCACCACCGCCCAGCGCAGCGGATGCGTGAACCTGCGCAGCGTGGCCAGCGTCAGCGCCAGTGGCAGCAGCCCAATGAGCAGGGAAGCCGGCGCCAGAGCCCAACTGTTTGCGGGGGCGTAGATCAGCAGCGCCAGATAGAGCGTGTTCGAGCCCAGCAGAAACCCGGCCATCACGCGGTTCGAAAGCCGGTTGCGGTAGGGCACGCAGGCCCACATGAAGACGATGCCCGCCCAGACCAGCGCCACCAGGCCCACAAAGGTCGCCAGGACGCCCAGGCTGCCCGGTTCGGTGTCAAACAGGAATGCGGTGAAGTGGAGCTCGATGAGCAGCCAGCCAAGCAGCCAAAGGCCGGAAACAGCCGTAAAGCCGCGCCGCGCCACCGACGCAAAGGCGCACGTCAGTAGTGCCACTGCTCCTATATCTGGAAGCTTGCCCCAATCCAAACTTAGCCCACCTTGGCGATGCGAAGTCGCACAAGAATAGAATCGCTGAATTCCACGCGAATTCCATGGCGCTTTTGTAGCACACTAACGGCATCAGAGTACACTTCCGTAACTCGGATGAAGCAGTTTACAGGGTACCTTTTCCTGGTAACTAAATGCCTGCCAATGTACCTTGAGACAACCCCAATTGTGTTACCTCATTTCCGCCTTCGCGCACTCTTTTCAACAGAATGGCAAAGAAATACCTGAAGAAATTTCCAAGAATGGCCGATAGATCAAGGAACTTGGCAATGGCGCAGAAGCCATGCCTCCGGCAGTGCTTTTGAGGGAAAATGATCTCGCTGAAAAAGTACCTGGATTCCGATCGGGCCGTTCTTGACCAGGATGGCGGAGATATTCTGCCGGCGGCAATCGCTGCCTATGGCGCTGCGCTCCACGAAATTGGAGAGTGCGGACAGGAGGCCTGCCCCGCCGTGGGCGACGACCTCAAGCGCAGATTGTCCCGCCTGCGCGCGACGCTATCGCCGCAGATGAGCCGCGAAAAGCTGGCCGAGACCGGCGCCGGAGTACGCGGCGAGCTGAAAGAATGGGGCAAGCGCGCCGCCGGACACTACCAGCAGAAAGCGCGCGAAGTGAAAGAAATGCTGCTGGTGATGGCCCGCACCGCCGAGTCGGTGGGCGAGCGCGACACGCGCTGCGCCGGGCACATCGGCGAGGTCACCAGGCGGCTTAAGGAGATCGCCAGCCTCGACGATCTCGTCCAGATTCGCGCTTCCATCGAAAAGAGCGCCGTGGAGCTGAAGGGCTCGATCGACCGCATGGCCGCAGAGGGAAAGGCCGCTCTCGAACAGCTTCGCTCCCAGGTGACCGCCTATCAGGCGCGGCTCGAGCACGCCGAAGAGATCGCCGCGCGCGACGCGCTCACCGGAGTCCGCAGCCGCCTCAGCGTGGAAAACCTCATCGAGGCCCGCATGTGCGCCGGCGCCAAGTTCTGCATCGCCATTGTCGACATCGACGGCTTCAAGAAGGTCAACGATGACTACGGCCACATCGCCGGCGACGAGCTCCTCAAGCTGTTCGCCGCCGAACTCCGCTCCGTCTGCCACTCCTCCGACGTGATCGGCCGATGGGGCGGCGACGAGTTCATCATCCTCTTCAATCGCGGCCTCACTGAGGCCGAAGCGCAGCGCGACCGCTTGCAGAAGTGGGTGTGCGGCAACTACTCCGTGCCGTCCGGCCCCGGCACAGTCAAAATCAACGTGGACGCGTCGATCGGACTGGCCGAATATATTCCCGGCGAACAACTGCGCGCCCTGTTTGCCCGCGCGGACGCCGCCATGTACGAGCACAAGGCGGTAGCGCGCGCCAACGGAAATCCCCCTCGCCGCTAAGCGTTTACCAATCGCATGCAGGCGGCAGTCTCCACCCCGTACCTCACCGGTACAGGGGTCCGCTCCGTTTTGGGAAGTTTTCACCCCAACTCCCGTTCCCGGAACGGAACCTGTTTCTTTTCTCACCACAATCTTGAGTTCCTTTCAGTCTCGCGTGAAGGTTGATTAGTGTCCAACCTTAGCACGCACTAAGAGCAGGCAGAAGAAGTGAGCTTTTGAGCAGCAGTGTCCAAACCCGATGCACTCCGGCCGCAGCTCTAAGCTGCGGCAGAGGTGAAATGCACCAGGCGGGACACTCCGGTTCGAAGGCCGCTCTCATTGGCTGGCGTGCAGGCGGCGCGCAGTGCCGGCGCCACGGGCAGAAAGGCTTCTCATGAGGCTACTGATCGCCGAAGACGACAAGGCTCTGGCGCTGTTTCTGAGCCGCGGACTGGAAGCCGACGGGCATCGCGTCCGCCTGGCTTACGACGGTGGCGCCGCCGTGGAGGCATTCCGCCAGGAGATGCCCGACCTGACCATCCTCGACCTGAATATGCCGGTCAAGGACGGGGAGCAGGTTCTTGGAGAGATTCGCCTGCTCGATGCCGACCTGCCCATCCTGGTGCTCACCGGCCGTCAGGAAGTGGACATGCGGGTGCGCTGCTTTGACCTCGGCGCCGACGACCTGATGCTCAAGCCGTTCAGCCTCCATGAGCTGCGCGCCCGCTGCCGGGCACTGCTCAGGCGCAAGCGCGAGGCCCGGCTGCAACTGCGCGCCGGCGATCTGGAGCTTGACCGGCTGGATCACACCGCCCGCCGCGCCGGCCAGCCCATCGTTCTTACCAACAAGGAGTTCTCGCTGCTGGAGCACCTGATGCTCAACCGCGGCCAGTGCGTCACCCGCGTGGAGCTGCTCGACTCGGTCTGGAACCTGGAGCCGGCGCAGACCACCAACATCGTCGATGTCTACGTCAACTACCTGCGCCGCAAGCTCAAGGACCCGCCGCCGGGCCAGCTCATCTGCACGGTGCGCGGCCGCGGCTACATGGTGCCGTCGGAGGCCGAGCTGGCCGCCCACGTCAATCTGCCCGCCGCGCACACCCCCACGCCTGCCACAGGGCCGGCCTTCGATGTGCAATAGCTGAATTGAAGAATCGCATTACTTTGCCTTGGAGGAAATATCTATGCAGCCCGCTACCGTCGCGGTACTTCCTGCTCCAGCCCGCATTCGCCCGCGCACCGCGCTGGTCGCCAGCTCTGACCGCAGCTTCCGCCAGCGGCTCACCCACATCCTTACCGGCCTGCGCTGGCAGGTGCGCGAGGCCGAGGGCGGCGCCCAGGCCTGGGCCGAGGCGGAGAACTCGCCGGTCGAGGCGGTGATCGTGGACTCCTGGCTGCCCGATCTCGATGTAAACGAGTTTCTCAAGGACTTCCGCGGCAGCTTTCCCAACGTCGATCTGGTGACGGCTCACGGCGCGCCCCAGCAGGATGGGCCGCGCGGCCCCTACCGCCAGGAGCTGCTCTACGCCATGCGCCGCAGCCAGGACACGGACACCGCCGCATGGAACACCGCGCCCGCGCTCAACCAGCCCAGCCCGCAGTCTGGCGCCCAGTCCGGCCCGCATGCCGGTCCAAATGTCGACCGCTGGCCCTTCCCGGCCGCGGCCTCCGGAGCGGGCGCCGCACGCGAGAGTGCGCACCCGGTGGCCATACCCTTGAAATCGGTCTCGCCCATGCCCATCCGCGCCGAGTCGGGGGGCCGCAGCGATGCTGCGGTCTCCGAGCGGCTGCCGGAGCTGATCGGCAACGCGCCCTGCATGATCGAGGTCAGCCGCCGCGTCCGGCTGGTCGCCCAGCGCATGACCCCGGTGCTCATCGAGGGTCCTACCGGCTCCGGCAAGGAGCTGGTGGCCGAGGCCCTGCACCGGCTCTCGGCGCGCAGCCGCCATCCCTTCGTCGCCATCAACTGCGCCGCCATTCCCGAGTCGCTGCTCGAGGCCGAGCTCTTCGGCCACACCCGCGGCGCCTTTACCGGCGCGGTGCAGGGCAGGACCGGCCGCATCGAGGCCGCCGACGGAGGCACTTTGTTTCTGGACGAGATCGGCGAGATGCCGCTGGCCCTGCAATCCAAGCTGCTGCGCTTTGTGGAGTGCGGCGAGCTGCAGCGGGTGGGCGATAACGAGACCGTGAAGGTGGATGTGCGCATCCTCGCCGCCACCCACCGGCCGCTGGCCGAGCACGCCCAGACCGGCGCCTTCCGCTCCGATCTCTACTATCGGCTGGCCGTGTTTCTCATCCGCACCCCGGCTCTCTCGGAACACTCTGAGGATCTGCCCCTGCTTGTGGACCACTTCCTGCAACAGATGGGGCGGGACACGCCGATGAAGCGGCTGGACGAGTCCGCAAACGTCAAGCTGGCCGCGCACGACTGGCCGGGCAACGTCCGCGAGCTTGAGCACGTGCTCGAACGCGGCATCATCCTGGCCGGCGACGAGCCGGTTCTCACCGCCGCCGAGATCGACTTCGGGCGGATGATGAATTAGCCCGCCGGGCTGTCGTCCGTAGCGCCGGTTTCGTGACCGGCTGTACTTGCCGGCGTCCACGCCGGCAATGCGATGTGTGCGGGCCTGGAGGCCCACACAACAGCCGGACAGGAGCCCGGCGCTGCAGATAAGAAACCCGGCGCGCGGAGGGAGACACCATGACGATGGAGATTGAAACCCGGCTGAGCGACCAGATCGCGCGCTACCTCGACCTGGCCTCGGACCAGACCAAGCTGACTGTGGCCAACATGGCCAATATCGACACCCCCGGCTACCGCGCCGTGGGGATGGATTTTGAAGCCGAGATGCGCGAGGCCATGAGCGGCGTCGACCAGGACGCGAATGAAGGAGCCGGCCCGCGGCCGGTGCGCGTCAAAACCGTCGACGGGCTGATCGCGCGGCCCGACGGCAACGATGTCTCGATGGACCGCGAGA
>JBAUCP010000307.1:0-3264 GCA_049677625.1 Occallatibacter sp.
GACTGCATCATCCATTGGAATGCGGTCACAAAATCTGCCATTGCCGCCGCTCCTTTCCGAAAGAAATACCCAAAGGGGATTTGGTGTGTGAACCATCATACTCGCTCGAACAGAATCAATCTGCAAAAACGGAATGACGCTACGCCGCGAATCCAGCGCTGCCGCTTGGTAGTCTAAAGAGCGTGACCGCCCTTCAAGACGCGCGTCTCCGCGTCGCCGCTATCGACTTTCTGAATCCCGCTCCGCTGATGTGGGATTTCGAGCATCCCCCGCTCGACGCCGCGCTCGCCGAACGCTACCGCATCGATCGCATGCTGCCCTCGGAGTGCGCGGCGCGCCTGATCTCCGGGCAGGCCGACATCGGCCTCATCCCCATCGCCGCCCTGGCCGCCGCACCCGGCCTGCGCATCCTGCCCGGCTGCACCATCGCATCAAAGGGACGCGTGCGCTCGCTGCTGCTGGTGCGCCGCGCCAGCAGGCCCATCGCCGATCTGCGCTCCGTGGCCGCGGACACTGCCAGCCGCACCACCATCGCCTATGCGCGCCTCCTCTTTCACAAATGGGGCAACCCGGATGTTCCCTTCATCCCGATGGCCGCCGATCTCGACCGCATGCTGGAGCGCGCTGACGCCGCTATCCTCATAGGCGACCCCGCGCTGCTGGCTCTCGAAGAGCAAACCAACCGCGCCGAGCGCACTGGCGAGCAGCTTGTCTACCACGACCTGGCGCACGAATGGCGCACGCTCACCGGCCTTCCCTTCATCTCCGCCGTCTGGGCCGCTGCGCGGGGCAACTTTTTGGATGAGAGCATTGCCGGGGACTTTATTGCATCCCGCGATCACGGCCTGGCGCACATTGAATCTCTGGCCGCCGAGTGGGCGCCGCGCATTCCCATTCCGGAAAGCACCATTCGCACCTATCTGGCCGACAACATTCACTACGTTCTGGACGAAGAATGTCTTGAAGGCATGGCCGCCTTCTTCCGCATGACCGCAGAAGCCGGCATCCTGCCCGACTACTCCTTCTCCGCCGACTCCCTCATCGCCCGATAATCATTGCGGAGTCACGCGTCTCTGAAACCTGACACCTGATCCCTGAAACCTGTTCCTGCACCTTTCCACAGCCCGCGCGAATCCAACCCAGCACAGGAGAAAACTGCACCATGGCAAAGAAGATCGCATTCATCACCGGCGCCAATCGCGGCCTCGGATTCCAGACCGCGCTCGAACTCAAAGACGTGGCCAAAGTGGTCATCAGCTCGCGCGACCTCGCACAGGGCGAGGCGGCTCTGGGAAAGCTGCGCGCCGCCGGAGTCGATGCCGAGTTGCTGCAGTTGGACATCGCCGACCCCTCGGCGCCCGCCGCCGCCCACGCCTACTTCAACACTAACTACGGCTGGCTCGACATCCTGGTCAACAATGCGGGCATCGCCGCCGGCAAGTTCCCCGGCACAGGGCCCGAGCACAGCGCCGCAGAGGTCCCGCTCGACGTGCTCGAGCGCGTCTTCCGGACCAACTTCTTCGCGCAAGTGGCGCTCACCAAGGCCCTGCTGCCGCTCATCCGCCAGAGCGCCGCCGGCCGCATCGTCAACCTCTCCAGCATCCTGGGCTCGCTCACCCTGCACGCCGACCCCAACTCACCCATCTACCACGCCAAGTCCTTCGCCTACGACGCCTCCAAATCGGCGCTCAACGCCTTCACCGTGCACCTGGCCTATGAACTGCGCGACACCAACATCAAGGTCAACTCCGCGCACCCCGGCTGGGTAAAGACTGACATGGGCGGCTCGCAGGCTCCCATGGAGCTCTCAGAAGGTGGAAAGACCAGCGCCGCGCTGGCCACGCTGCCCGACGACGGGCCTACTGGCGGTTTCTTCCATCTGGGCCAGCCGCTGCCCTGGTAAGCGAAAACTGCGCATCCCACTGCAAATTCCCCCGGCTCAGGCTGGGGGATTTTTGTTTTACGAAGCATTGCGCAGCCGCAGTTCCGGCTGAAAGCCGAACCCGCACGGGCATGGCCGGTACAATTCTCGTGGCAGTGAACGGAACGCGAGAGGACTACGAAATGGCCCGCGTAGCAATCGTCGGAGTGGGTGCAATCGGCGGAGTGCTTGCGGGTCTGCTGGAGACTGCGGGCGGACACGAGATTACGCTCTGCACGCGGCGTCCGCTGCCTGCGCTCACGGTGCACACGCCCACGGGTCAGGTGCGCGTGACCGCGCGGAATGTGACCGATCCCGCGCAGGCTGAGGCGGTGGACTGGGTGCTGGTGGCCAGCAAAGGCTATGACGCGGCCAGTACGGCGCTCTGGTTCCCTGCTCTCTGCTCGACCGGCGCGCCGGTGGCTATTCTGCAAAACGGCGTGGAGCACCGCGAGCGCTTCGAAAAATACATGAATCCCGAGCGCCTGCTCCCGGTCGTGATCGACTGCCCCGCCGAGCGCGCGCAGGATAGAACCGTGCTGATGCGCGGCGCGGCGACCATGAAGATTGAAGACACGCGGCTGGGCAGGGATTTCGCGGCGCTGTTTGCGGGCAGCGCCGTGGAGATCAGCCTGGTCGACGACTTTGTCACCGCGCTGTGGTGGAAGCTGTGCATGAACTCAGTAGGCGCGCTGAGCGCTCTGGCGCTCAAGCCCAGCGGCGTGCTGTGCGGCGAGGCGATGAGCCGCGTTGCACTTGCGATGGTGGCCGAGTGCGCGGCCGTGGGACGCGCAGAAGGAGCGCATCTGGACGAGTCGATTAGCGAAGAGGTGTTGGAGCACTATCGGAAGCACCCGGCTGACTCAGTCAACTCGCTCCTCGCCGACCGTCTCGCCGGGCGGCGCATGGAGTGGAACGAGCGCAATGGAGCCATCGTTCGCAAGGGAGCGAAGCACGGCATCCCGACGCCGTTGAATGCGATGGCCGCAGCACTGCTCGAGGCCGTGGACGGCGAGACTGTGTGAGCGATTCACGCGAGCCCGCGATGCCAAAGCAAGGAAATTCTTCAGGAACCTGACCGCATGAGCAGTCTTCTTCAAATCGCGCTTTACAGATATGATTCGAAGTGTGTACAAATGTTTCTCGAAGGCTTAAACCATCAGGAGCAAAGCTGAATGCAACCAGGAATCGCGCTGTTGATTCTATCCATATCCATTTCCGGGCTCGCGCCAGCCTGCGCGGCGGAGAAACCGCTGCGCTCGCCGTGGGACTCGGCTCCGGTAAAGCTGACCGATGCCGCCTATACCTGCCCGGCCGCGATCCATCTCACCCCCGATCTGACC
>JBAUCP010000308.1:0-2851 GCA_049677625.1 Occallatibacter sp.
CACGCTCAGGCCCGCCACAACGACGGACAGGCCCGGCCGGTGCGCCAACTGCGCGAAGGACCGCTCGACGCGGGCAAACCAGCCCGCTCCCAGCCGCGGCCATGCGAACGCCACAGCGGTTGCGATCGCCGTCATGCCGGATTCGATCGCAAGCAGAGCGCCGTCGCTTTCATGTGCAGAGGGGAGCAGCATAGGGGTCGGGTTCGGGTACCGCCATTTTACGCTGGCGCAGCCAGACGGCGTTTGCCGCGTCCTGCGCCGGGTTCAGCCGCTGCTTGCCGCGTGGACCGAAGGGGGCGCATGGCGCCCTTCAGCATCAGGTGCCAAACGGCCAAATCCTGTTCACGGTCTGTTCAGACCGCCAATCGATGGTTCGAAATCTTCGCTCCGGAAACCTTCGCGGAGGGAAAACGAACTATACTGCTGCGTTCATCCTGCCATTGCGAACGCGGTCAGGTAATTTTGCGTCTAATTTATGCGAGGGATGTGTCGATATTGCTAAACAGGGTAGCAACGGCAGAGGCGAAATGCTGTATTCCACCGATGGCTGCAAGCGCAATCAGTGTCACGATCATGCCGTATTCGATCAAGTCCTGGCCGTCTTCGCCATGAATCAATTCCCAGAACTTAATCTGTAGTTGTAAGAACTGATCGTGCATATACAGTTTCTCCATCTACTGCCCGGTCTAAATCCGCGATAGTGCGCGTTCAGTTCCAGTCCAGGGTGGTCCTCTCGATCAGCAGTCCATATAGTCGCCCGAATATATCCAGCACAATCAGCCTAAAATAACCTTGCTAGGGGAGCACCGTCCCGGCGATAACCAGGGTGGTGATGCTCCCCCGCGAAGGAGCTGAGGTACTGGGTGGGTCTAGCTGACGGTATACCGCCAGTGACTATCCAAGGGTGTTGCTGATGTTGGTGAACACGGTGTTGATTGCGGAGGCGACCTTGTTGATGCCGGTGACCGCAGCCAGGGCAACCAGGGTGATCAGCAGCGCGTACTCAACCAGATCCTGACCTTCCTCACGGCTCATCAGGTCCTGGGCCTTAACGTACATCTTCAGAAATAGGTTATTCATGTGATTTCTCTCCAGTTTTTGATTTCCCAGCCTCAGCCGGGGCACCCGGATACCTGCATCTGGCGTGCCATTCACCGGAAAGAGCCTGATTCTATTCAAAATCAATCGCTTGCAAAATACGTCTGGCCTCCTGCGCGGATCGGACTGTATACAGTTGTTTACACTCTGCCGATCCCCTCGAACCGCCTCGTATACATGACACAAACGTGTATGGCCCTAAAGTGACGTGACGTATTACGCATGGGCGATCCATACAAACTGTGCAAATAAGTACAATAACTGCTATGGCAACCAGCACCAATCCCGTCGCGGCGGGGCCGCATTATGACCTGGCGGATATCTCGATCGCGCTGCTGAGCGGCGTAATGCTTGCCATAACCGCGCTATTTCTCTGTGCGGTGCCGCTCGCGGGAAAGATGGCCGGCTCCCGCGACTTCGTGGCATATTATGCCACCGGCCAGCAGCTTGTCCAGCACGCGGATCCCTACGATGCCGCTGCTATCAGGCGGATCGAGCACTCGTCCGGGCTTTCGGCCAACGGTGTTCTGCTCATGCGCAACCCACCCTGGGGATTGCCGCTTGCCTATCCGCTCGGGTTTATGGGCGTGCGGGTCGCAGCCATCTTCTGGTCGCTCCTTCTGCTTGGCTGCCTGTTGATCACGGTGCATCTGGTCCGTAAGATGCATGGTTCTCCGCCGAATCATCTTCACTGGCTCGCGCTTTCCTTCGTTCCGGCTCTGATGTGCCTTACCATGGGCCAGACTTCGCTCTTCGCGCTGCTGGGGCTCACACTCTTTCTGCGCTTTCATCAGACCCATCCCTTCGCGGCCGGCGCTGCGCTGTGGCTGTGCATGCTCAAGCCGCACCTGTTCCTGCCGTTTGCCGCGGTGCTGGCGCTCTGGATTCTCCTCAATCGCGCCTACAAGCTGCTGGCCGGCGCAGTCCTGGCCATGGGCGCGAGCTGCCTGATTACTTGGCTCATCGCCCCCACTGCATTCGCGGGCTACGCCGCGCTGATGCGCTCGCCTTCGGTAGTCGAGGAGTTCGTGCCCAGCCTCAGCGATTCGCTGCGCTTCCTCATCCGCCCCCAGTCGGTCTGGCTGCAATACGTGCCGGCCGCTCTGGCGTCGCTGTGGGCGCTCTACTACTTCTGGCGCCGCCGCCAAAACTGGGACTGGATGGAAAACGGCGGGCTGCTGGTCCTGGTTTCTCTCGCCGCGGCGCCTTACGCGTTCCCCTACGATCAAAGCCTGGCGATTCCCGCCGTGCTCCACGGCGTATACACAACCCGCAAGCGCTCCCTGCTCGTGGTTCTCACCGTTATTCTCGCCCTGATCGGCATCGAGGCGATATTCGTCCGCATCACCTCGCCCTATTACCTGTGGACAGCGCCCGTCTGGCTTGCCTGGTCTCTCTTTGCGCGCGCCTTTTCCGGCGAGCGCGCTGCGGCTGCGCCCGTCGAGTTGTCGCCCGCTCACGCCGCTTCTCCCGAGGCCAATCTTTCTAGGCTCTAGCACTACAGATGTAGAACGCGGATTCCGGAGGGAGCCGGGGGGCTTCAGCCCTCGGAAAGAGTGCGAATTTTAGAGGGGCCTTTAGGCCCGGGCCCTTTGCACCTTCTCTCCGATAGGAAGCACCGGCAAGATAATTCTCGCACTCTGGCTTTTGCATGGATTTGGAGCGATCAGTGAATCAGGCAGCCGGACGGCGTCGCGATGGCCTCTATCTTCTCGGCATGGGGTGTGCGCTCTTTCTGTTGCTGAGCATCGGC
>JBAUCP010000309.1:0-7579 GCA_049677625.1 Occallatibacter sp.
CCGTAACACTGAATCGCGGTGCCGGTTACAACTCTCCGAGAATACCAACCAGCCCGCGCAAACACAAGCGCGCAGCCTGTGGAAACCCCTCAATTCTGTGGGAAACACCGCATCGTTCCGAGCGCCGGCTTCGCCGCCAATGCCCCGTACCCCGTCCTTGCGATTTCTCTCTATCGCAAGGGCGGGAAACCACAAATCCCACCGGGTGCCCCACCTTCGGCGTCCGCCGCGGCGGATCTTCGCGCCCAGGGTCGGAAACCAAGCGAACTCGCGAACATCCGCGCAGCGGATGCTAACCTGCGAACTCGCCGTTGTTCTTCACTGCAGCGAGACTTGCGCACCCGCCGCTTTGATGATTCCCTCGCCCTCCGCAGCCTGCACCACGACGCCGGTTCCTGTCACATTTGCGTAGCCAATCGTGAGCCCCTTCTGCGCGCTGATCTTTACATTGCGCAGCACCACGTTCTCCACCGGCGACTCCGGCAGGCCGGCGATGGCGCCTGCAACCTGGCCGCCTGTCGCCGTCACATTCTCGATGGTGATGTCGTGGAAGTGCGGCGTCAGCCGCGTTACCGGCTGCGGCGCTTCGTCTGCCGGCGGCAGCACCTTGGGATAGTATTCGCTGATGATGATCGCGTACTTCACGTTCTTCATGTCCAGATCGCGGAAGACCAGGTGACTCACGTCGTGGCCGCGATCGCGGTTCGCCTTCACGCGGACGCCGTTGTCGGTTCCCTCAAAGTGAATCCGCTCCGCCAGAATATTCCCGGCGCCGCCTGAGAGTTCGCTGCCCACGGATATGCCGTGCCCGTGCATGAACGTGCAATCGCGAATGGTGATGTCGGTGCTCGGCGAGTCAGGCCCCGGCGAGTTGATGGGCCCCGATTTGATGGCCACATTGTCGTCGCCTATGTCAGAGTACACATGCTCGATGAGCATGTGCGACGACGAGAAGGGGTCGATGGCATCGGTGTTGGGCGAAGGATACGGGGCCAGAATCCTTATATTGCGAATCGTCACATCGTCAGAGTAGTACGGAACCAGGTGCCACATGGGCGAGTTCTGCACCGTCACGCCCTCCACGCGCACATGCTTGCAATGATCAAAGATCACCAGCTTGGGCCGCGGATGGTTGCCCAGGATGCCATGATCCCCGGAGCCCCGCGCTTGCTGCCACCAGCTCTCACCGTTGCCGTCGATGGTGCCCTCACCGGTGATGGCGACATTCTCCGCATTCGTCGCGCCGATCAGCGGCTGCGCATCGGGAAGCTTGAACTCGATCTTCGCCGGATAGTCCGCGTGGTCGGGCGAGCCCAGCAGCGTTGCGCCTTTGTCGAGATGGAGCGTGATGTTGCTGCCAAGCACGATTGGTGCGCTCACATAGGTGCCGGCCGTGAGCTCCACCGTGCCGCCGCCCTTCTTCTCGCACGCATCAATCGCAGACTGGATCGCCGCGGTGTCCTTGGTCGCTCCGTCAGCCTTTGCGCCGTAGTCGCGCGGGTTGCAGGTTGTAGCGGCGTGCAGCACGCCTGCCGATGCGGCAAGCAGAAACAGAGCCAGCGCCTGTCCGGTAATCAGGCGCCGCGAGCGGTTCTTGTCCTGAATCAGTTCTTGGATCACTTGAGACCTCGCAAAATAGCCTTATTGGTTGCGCAACCATCATACCCTTTCGACCGCCCAGTGGTCCTACCACTGTCAGCAACCATGCCGGAGGGCGGTGAGGTTGCGCAGTTGTATCTACCGGTCAGAGAAGGCGCATGCATGGCACCTGGCGCCGGGAGAGTTCGAGATTCTGGTTGGGGACTCTTCAGCGGACAGGCCTTTGAGGGGAACAGTCGCGATTCATTGATCGGGACCGGTCATTCGCTTTACCGGCATCTAATGGGCTGCTCAGGAAATGCGCAGCGCGATCGCCAGGCCAAGGGTCAGCAGGAAGAGCACGTGGAAGCAGAGGTGCAGAAGATTCGGGCGCGGATTATCTCCGCGCGGCGGAAGCACGTGCAGAGTGCCTGCGTACATCGATTCGTATTGCCGCTTCGTCTTCTCGTCGGCTCCAAAGAAATACGGCACCCACCACATCATTACCGCGGAGACCACGGTAACCGCGCAATAGATGGTCCAATAACTGGTCACGAAGGAAGGCTCCGGGCCGCTCCGGTAGAGAAAGATGAAGGCCACCGCGATGCCGGGAAAGACGCTGTTGGCAAGCGTCACCAGCGCGAACTTCTGCGCGCCCACGATTGCCTGAACCTGCTTGCCGTGGGTCCAGCCGGGAATATTGAGCCAGTCGTGGAGGGTGACAACGAGAAACTGCAGGATGATGAGCGCCGAGAAGGCGATCTTGATTGCGCTATGCATTGCGCGTCCTCCAGGGTGTTCGAGTTCCTTCAGCTTACTTCAATCCGCGTCCCGCGGTGGAGCGGAATCTGCGAAGCGGCTTCTCAAGATGCTGCCGAACCCCGCTCCTCCAGCGGCAGCCGCACAATGAACCGCGTGTTGCCCGGCTCCGAGGTCACTTCGATCGTGCCGCCGAACTTCTGCGTCACGATGCGGTGCACGATCTCAAGGCCGAGGCCGGTGCCTGAGCCCTGCGGCTTGGTGGTAAAGAACGCCTCGAAGATGTGCGGCAGCACCTCGGGCGGAATGCCCGACCCGTTGTCCGCAATGCACACCACCAGCCAGCCCGGCTCCGTCCACGTGGAAACTTCAATCTGCCCGCCGGTGGGCGCGGCATCCATGGCATTGTCGATGAGGTTGGTCCACACCTGGCTCAGCGCCGAGCCGCGCGTGCGGATGATCGAGGGCGATGCCTCAAAGCGCTTCTCGACGTTGAGGCTCTTCATACGCAATTTGTGGCTCAGGATGGTCAGCGTGCTCTGCAGGCTGTCGTGCACGTCGAGTTCCTTGCCCGGTGTGCGCTCGTCGTAGGCGAACTTCTTCACCGCCATCACCAGCTCGGAGACGCGCGAAATGCTCTCCTCGATGGCGCAGACCAGCGAGACGCTCGAAACCAGCGCCTCAAGCCAGTTGAGCGCGTCAGAAAAACTGGGCGCGTCAAAGGCGGCGCGCGCGCAGGCCAGCTCCCCCTGCTTGAATCCGATACCCACCAGCGACGGCGCAATGGAAAACGCATTCTCCACGCCCGCAGAAGCGAGCCACTCAGCCATCGCCTCTTCCGCGTCAGACTGCTCCAGGGTGCTCATCGCCGGCAGCCGGCAGCCGCCCAGCGCGTGCTCCAGCAGGTCGCGCATGCACTCCAGTTGGTCCGGCGTTTTTTGCTTGGCTGCGTTGCGCAGGCTCAGTTGCTGCAGCCGTAAAAGGTTTTCCCTAAGTTGCGAGGCTGCGCGCTTGGCCGCCGAGCCGGGATTGTGCAGCTCGTGCATCAGGCCGGCGGCCAGCGTGCCCAGCGACACAAGCTTCTCGCGATGCAGCGCCTCGGTCTGGTAGGCCTGCAGCCGCACCGCCATGTCCGCCATCACCACCTTGCGCACAGACGGGCAGCAGGCCAGCATTGACCAGAACTCATCCTCCGGAAAGCGGAGGAGCACCGAGTCCTTGGTCGTCTTGATCAGAAATGGAGAATGGGTTTTGCCGGTCAGAAAGGGCACTTCACCAAAACCCTCGCCGGGGTGCGCAATGCCCACCAGCGTGAGCGATCCATCGGCTTCGGGCCGCTCGGCGCGGGCTTCGCCATCGAGCAGCAGCCAGTAGTAGCTGAATTCGTCTCCCGGCTTGACCAGTACAGCGCCTTCGCCGGCCTTTACGCGGTCCACGCGGTCCAAGCCGTTCAGCGCATCCGGGCTGGTTCCGGAAAAGGGGTGGGTCTCAAAAAGAGCTTCACCAATCTCCTTTAAAAGGATCGGCTCGATCTCGATCGATTGTCCGCTTTCGCTCATTCTGCCATTTGTCCCTCTACTAGAATCCAGCCAGATACTGGTGTACCAATTGCACGGCGATTGACCCCTCGCCCACGGCGGAAGCCACGCGCTTCACCGAACCCGCGCGCACATCTCCCGCTACAAAAACCCCCGGCACGCTCGACTCCAGCAGAAACGGCTCGCGCGCTTCCTTCCATATCTCCGCCATCTTCGGCTCGACCCGCAGATCCGGACCCGCCAGCAGAAAGCCATTCTTGTCGTGCAGCACGCAGGGCGGCAGCCACGCTGTCACCGGCGCGGCGCCGATGAACACGAAGAGCGAACTCGCCGCTGCCTGTGTTTCTCCGCTCGGACTGCACAGCCGCAACCCTTCCAGGCGTTCCTCGCCCATGGCTTCCAGCACCTGAGTGCGCGTCTCCACCACAATATTTGATGTGGCAACGATCTCATCGATCAAATATTTCGACATGGTGGCGGAAAGTCCATCGCCGCGTACCAGCATTGTCACCATGTGGGCGAATTTGGCAAAGTGCAGCGCCGCCTGGCCGGCGGAGTTCGCCCCGCCCACCACGTACACATCCTCGCCCTTGCAGGCCACGGCCTCAACCAGCGCGGCTCCATAGTAAATGCCTCGGCCCGTAAGCCGTTCCGCTCCCGGCACATCGAGCTTGCGGTACTGCACGCCGGGGGCCAGCAGAACGCAGTGGCTTGAAACCTCGCGCCCGTCGGCCAGCTTCACGAACCGGTACTGCCCGTCGATGCGCAGCCCGGTGGCCCGCTGCATCAGGAACTCGGCCCCGAACCGCGAAGCCTGCGTATGCGCCCGCCGGCCCAGCTCCGCTCCGGTCACGCCGGACGGAAATCCAAGATAATTCTCGATTCTCGAGCTCGATCCGGCCTGCCCGCCGGGCGCTTCGGGCTCAATGACCAGCGTCTTCAGCCCTTCGCTGGCGCCGTAGACAGCCGCAGCCAGCCCTGCCGGCCCCGCGCCCACCACCACCATGTCGTAGAAGTCCTGCGCCGCCTGGATGCTCAGCCCCACGCGGGCCGCCAGCGTCTCCAGCTCCGGGTCCACGAGCCAGGAGCCATCGGCAAACAGCACCACCGGCAGCCGCGCCGGGTCGAGCTGCCGGTCGGTAAGCAGCTTCAGCACCTCGGGGTCCGCGGTCACGTCGAGCCAGCGATACGGCACGTGGTTGCGGGAGAGGAAGTTGCGCACCTTGTGGTCTTTGAGCAGCCAGCGATGCCCGATCACCCGCAACCCCTCGAACGGCGGCCGGTAACCCGCCTGCCAGTCTTCGAGCAGGTCGTTGAGTACCGGGTAAAGCTTTTCCTCCGGCGGGTCCCACGGCTTGTTCAGGTAGTAGTGGATGCGCGCCGAATTGATGGCCCGTATCGCCGCTTCGGTATCGGCGTAAGCCGTCAGCAGCACCCGCCGCGCGTCAGGATAGATGGGCCGCGCGCGCTCCAGAAACTCCACGCCGGTCATCCCCGGCATGCGCTGGTCGCTGATGAACAGCGCCACCGGCTCCTCGCGGGTCTTGAGCTGGCCCAGAATGTCCAGCGCCGCCTGGCCGCTGGCCGCGCGCATCACCCGGTATGTCGCTGCATATTGCCGGCGCAGATCCTGGACCACGGCCTCCAGTACACTTACATCGTCGTCTACCGCCAGCAGAATCGGCCTTGCCATATATCCTCAGTCTACGGCCTTTAGGGCCCTCTGGGGCAATCGGTGGCGCCAGGCCCCGTGATACGGCCAACCAGCCCGTTTCACTACCTGGTGACGCGCCTGCGAAACGAAAGTGGCATTGACCCTACGCAAGCGAGTCAGTTAGAAGAAATTAGACACCCGCAGTGTAGCAAACGCGGACATTACCAAGGGTACGTACCGCTTTTGCCGATACTGACGGAAAGGGTTGAAAGACAGGCCGCCGGCTTCAGTTCACCCCGGTAACCGCCGGGCTGGACGGGCGCCAAAGCCATTTGAGACGTGGAAAAAGGCGGACAAGGCATTCATCATGAATAAGATCATCCTGGCTGATTCCCAAGCCATCTTTCGCGCCGGCACCGCCAAGGTGCTGGCCATGGACGAAGATCTGCGCATCATCGCTCAATGCACCGATCTGGAGCGGATGTACCACGCTATCACCACGTTTCCCTCCTCGATCGTGCTGTTCGCGGCCTCGCTTCACCCCGATTTTCCGCGCCTGCGCGTGCTGCTTGAGACCATGGGAAGCCGTGGCATCGTGATCGCCGAAAACAGCGATGCCGCCTCCAGCTACCTGCAGCAGGGCTTCAAGGGCGTCGTTTTCCGCAGCGTCACGGGTCCCACTTTAGTGGAATGCGTGCGCCAGGTTGCCGGGGGCAACACCTGGCTGCCGCCCCAGGTCATGCAACCCGACTCGCCGGCAGACGACATGGTCGGCACCCGCGTCCGCGACCGGCTCACGCCCAAAGAGATGCGTATCGTGGCCCTCATCGTCCAGGGCTGCAAGAACCGCGAGATCGCCATGCGGCTCAAAACCACCGAGCAGGTCATCAAGAACTACCTGCGCTCCATCTACGACAAGACCGGCGTGGGCGACCGCCTGGAGCTGGCTCTGTTTACCATCCACCACCGCGTGCTGGCCCAGGCCGCAGCGGAAGTGGGCAGCAAGCTGGAAGCCGAAGAACAAGCCGCCTCCGGCGCCGTCGCATAGCAGGGTAACCGCACGAGCAATTTCTGTTGTCAGGGTCGGATCCTTTCACCGCTTAGAGCATTTTCGATCCACATGTTGAGGTTTCGACGGCATCGAAAATGCCGCAGCCAGCCGACGACGACATACACTCCCGTAGGGAGTGGCCGAAAATAGCCCAGGATGAAGTCCGCGGAAGCGGACGTGAATCCTGGGTTCTTTGCGCAGCCACATTTTCGCGTCCCGTAGGGCCGCGGCGAAACCTGGCATCGGCGACGGAATTGCCACGTATCGCACAACGCTTTCTCGCGCATCACCGCGCGTGAACCAGGCTGAAGGTAAGAATCGCCAGCACGATCAGGCTCACCACGGTATAGAAGCGGTCCCGCTCAAGAGCAAACCCCACCACGGCCAGAGCCACCCGCGCCACCGGCGTCAGGATCAGCAGCACCAGCCCGGCCTGCATCAATCCCTCGCTCTTAAAGTGCGCGGCCGACTGCAGGATGCCTGCAACGGTCCGGATATCGGGCCCGCCCACTTGAAAGCTGCGAAAGTTCGCCGGCGCGGCATGGCGTTGGACGAGATACAAAATTCCGCCCAGCGCCACAACCGCGGCCGACAACAGAACTCCGGTGCGCAGAAGCTGCCCGATGATGTTCTCCAGACGGCGATCATCCATACCGGCTACACCTTTCCCAGAATTCCGTTGACGATCATTTCGATGGCGAGAATCAGAACTACGATTCCGAAGACCAACCGCAGCGTGCGTACATTGGCGCGCACCAGCACTTTGGTCCCGAGCAGCGCGCCGCTCAGAACGCCCAGCATCACCGGCATGGCCACGCGCGGATCGATGTACCCGCGGCTCAGGTAGACTCCGGCGCTCGCTGCTGCGGTTACGCCGATCATGAAGTTGCTGGTGGTGGTGGAGACCTTGAACGGCAAGCGCATGGCCTGGTCCATCGCCAGGACCTTGAAGGCGCCCGAGCCGATGCCGAGCAAACCGGAGATGACGCCGGCCACCAC
>JBAUCP010000310.1:0-5915 GCA_049677625.1 Occallatibacter sp.
TGGAGCGGTGAGCGAGACTCGAACTCGCGTGTGCGGTTTGGAAGACCGCCGTACTTGCCGCTGTACGATCACCGCCTATGGCTCTCGGAGGGGGATTCGAACCCAATCCATTCGAAGCTTCAAAGGCCTCTGGCCTGCCATTTAGCCGATCCGAGAATGACAACACTACTCCTGGCTCCCGGCGAGGGATTCTAACCCCCATCCGCACGTTCAGAGCGTGCGATCCTTACAGTTGAACGAACCGGGAACAACTTACAAACTTTTGGCTCCGAGAGTCGGATTCGAACTGACATCTCGCTTCTTAACAGGAAGCCGCTCTACCCTTGAGCTATCTCGGAGTAATGCAAACTTACGCAAGGCCGCTCACCGCTGATCTATCTCTAATCAGCGTCATAAAACTAAAAAACCCTCTGGCCAATTGGCTCAGAGGGTAAGTGGAATCCTGAAGCGGAATCCTCCGAGCAATCACATAAGTACGCCATGCCGCGGTTGCGCGGTCGCTGGTGTAAAGCCGTGATTGACTCGGTTCATCATTGCACTTACAACTTACCGCGAATTTAGTTCTATGTCAACTGGCAGCCCGTTAGAGATTCGAACTCTAGTGTCCTGAGTCTGAAGTTCGCATGATAATTGCACTGTCATCTTGAGCGGAGTTTGGCCGTTTTTTTTTGGGCCAAACGGAGTCGAAAGATCTGCGGTTGTTCTTCAACGAACTTCGGATTCACCACGCTAGGGCGTTACTTGAGACTGCGGCCGCCATGGTGTCGAGAATCTCCTGGCGCAATTTGGGATCGTAAGCGCTACGTAAAGATCATGCCGCCGATTATGCTTGAATGGACAACGATGTCACTTTTCCTCCGCGTGGCCGTTGCCCTTCCCAGGACAAAGGAACTTTTTGTTAAATCGGTGCCGTCAAGAATCTCCTTCAAGCAGGTGGAAGCATAGCTCATAGCATGGATGCGCCGAAGTCCAACCTGAAGGATATGGCCCTGTCTATCCGAGATTCCCTCGACCAAGGTGGCCGGGTATGCGGATTTATACTGTGCACGGGCCGCCCCTTCAAGCACCTGGATGTGCCGCTGCGTCGAGTTCCAGCTTTCCCAGCCCCAAGCTCCTTGAGAACAGCCCACGCAGGTATTGCGCGAACGATCGGCGCTGCCGTGTATGCGGCGATTCCGAATTTCACCCCGTCTCCGGAGGGTGAAGGAAATCGAACGCTGGACATGCTCAGCTGGGACAATTGTCCGTACGACATTGAATTCGGCGGCGCCGAACGACATATCTCGATGAACGGCCGCGAGACAGTGATCGAGTGTCGATCGCCAGCAGGAATCATTCGTACTGCCAGTACTTTCACCGAGTTGTCGAGTGAGGACGGCCGGCCTTTGGCCAAGGCGCGAATCCATCACGCAAGAGGAGCGAGAATGAATCGTCGCAAGTTTTTGGGATTGACGGGAGCGGGTATTTCCCTGGGGCTGCGCACGCCGGCATTTGCGAAGTTGTTGCAGAGCCGAGAGGCGGTCGGGCAAGCTGCCAAGCCTTATGGATCGGGGCATTTTGGCGAGTGGATTACCGACCGGTTTGGACTGCCGGCCTATCGCTACACCTGCAACCAACTGACTGACCCGCGCGCCAAGACCCTGACGCACGAAGATTTCCTGGCCTTCAACGACCATCTGCACGAGGTAGGCAACGATCGCGTGGTGGCCGTGGCGTCGAACTTCGGCCACGTGCAGTTGAGGCAGGATGAGGGAGCGCCCAAATTCCTGAACGACTACACGCCGGAACACAACCGTTATGGCGGAGGCATTGGTTATCTGACCGATGGGAAAGTGGTGCTGGGCACCTACTATCCGGGCCAGGGCGATTCGTTTGAGAGGATTCTTGGGGAAGGATACCTCGAGAAAATTGTGAAGGGCGGCGGCTACACCGTCGATCAAACGGTTTTCGCTCCCTTTGGCGACGATCCGGTACTGATCTCGCTGGTGAAGATCGCCAACCACGGCAAGGAAGAGGCCAACCTGCGGTGGGTGGAGTACTGGGGGGCAAGCAGCTACCAGTTCTCTGACCGCGCGCTGATGGAAGCCGGCGCGATGAAGGACCCGAAGGTGACCGCCACCGTTTTCAGACGCCGCTTTGCCGAGCGCTTTGAGCACCACTTTGAAGTGGCGGCCAACGGCCGGGGATTGCTGGAGAAGCAGCGCTTCACGGGGCGCGCCGCGGAAGAGGAGGCACTGTGGGCGAAGGTGAAAGCGGGAGCCAAGGTGCCGGATCTCGCGCCGGGGACTTCGATGGACGACCTGAATCCGCCCAACACCTTCCTTGTCTCGCTCGACGGACCGATGGATGGATACGCGACCGATGGTGCGGCATTCTTTGGCAGCGGCGGCGCGCAGAATCCCTCCGGATTGCAAGCCAAGCTGGCCAACAATTCCGCCGCGACCGGCGTCGAAAGCGCGCATCTGATGGAACGCAACCTCACCTTGCAGCCTGGACAGACGAAGACGTTGGCATTTCTCTATGGTTATCTGCCGGAAGGCTTCGAACTGGATGCGCTGGTGGCCCGCTACTCCGCCGATCCGGCCGGAGCGCTGGAGCGATCGAGCGCCAAGTGGAAGACCGGCGGAGTGCGCCTGACGACGCCCGCCGAGCCGTGGGTGGAGCGCGAGATCTCCTGGCACAACTACTATCTGCGCGCGGGCATGACCCACGACAGCTTCTTCCGCGAGCCCATTCTCTCGCAGGGCTGCGTTTATCAATATGTCTTTGGTTTCCAGGGAGCGGCACGCGACCCGCTGCAGCACACGCTTCCATTCATCTTCAGCGATCCGGCCATCGTACGCGGCATTATCCGCTACACGCTCAAGGAGATTCAGCCGGACGGATCGATTCCTTACGGCATAGTAGGCTGCGGCGTGCCCCTGCCCAGTCCCTTCCTGCCCAGCGACCAGGAGATGTGGCTGCTATGGGCGCTGAGCGAGTACGTGCTGGCTACGCGCGACAAGGCATTTCTGGACGAGAAGATTCCGCTTTATCCGCGGCAGCACGCGCAAGCCGGAGACCCGACCGTGGGCGAACTGGCCATGCGCTCGTTCCGCCATCTGGTGGATGTAATCGGCGTGGGCGAGCATGGGTTGATGCGCGTGTTGCGAGGCGATTGGAACGACGGCATTGTGGAGAGCCAGGTTCCTGCGGCGCTGAAGGATGAGGTAGCGGAAAAGGGAGAGAGCTCGCTCAACTCCGCCATGGCTTGCTACGTGCTGGACCACTACGGGCGGCTGCAAAGCTATGTGGGAGATGCAAAGGTGGCCGCGGAAGCCAAGGCCCGAGCCCAGGCGCAGCGCGATGCCTTGCGCGCGCAGTGGGTGGGGCGATGGTTCAGCCGCGCATGGCTTGGGCCGCACCTGGGCTGGCTGGGCAACGACCATTTATGGCTGGAACCGCAGCCCTGGGCGAT
Organism: Occallatibacter sp.; assembly: GCA_049677625.1. Lineage (GTDB taxonomy): Bacteria > Acidobacteriota > Terriglobia > Terriglobales > Acidobacteriaceae > Telmatobacter. Next base: position 3,458 of record JBAUCP010000310.1, read on the forward strand.
TATCGGCGGCGCGGCCACGGCCGAGCAGTCGGCAACACTGGTCGAGGCCATCGACGAACTGGTCCGCAAGCCCTCGCCCATTGGCGCCATGATTCAGAGCCAGCCCACGCCCACCATGACCAGCCCGGCAGGAACGCTGGAGAATGGCGGCGTCTGGGCTTCGATCAACGGAACGCTGATTTGGGCCCTGGCCATGCAGGATGGCGCCATGGCCTGGGATGAGTGGAAGAAAAACTCGCTGACGCGCCACGCCGAGGCCTATCCGAATATCTGGTACGGCATCTGGAGCGGACCGGACTTTTACCGGTCGGTGCTGTCGCTGCATCCGGGCGAGACGCAGTTCCAGGATCCCAACTCGCCCGATCCCAAGGAGCGCTCGAATTGGGATATATTCTGGACCGATTTTCCGGTGATGTGCCTGCACCAGCATGCCTGGCCTCTTTACACCACGGCCAAGCTGTTGGGGCTGGAGTTCCACGAGCGCGGACTGCGGCTGCAACCCACGCTGCCCATGGACGAGTACGATTTCAGTTCGGCGCTGGTGGGGGTGCGCAAATCGAAGAGCGGATACAGCGGCTGGTATGAGCCCTCGGTGGCTGGTCGCTGGGAGTTGGAAATCCAACTGCCTGAGGCAGAGCGGTTGCGGTTGCGCGCGCTCAGGGTGAATGGTGTGGCGCAGGCGTTGCAGGCAGGCGGCGGCGCCATCCGGATCTGGGGAGCAAGCCAGGCGGGCAAACCGCTGCGCTGGGAAGTGACCCTGGGGTAAGTGCGAATGGAGCGCCGGCTCAACTATTGCTCTGCGGAAATGCGGTTGTCCGGAATTCGAGGATGTACCAGAAGACCGGCCTATCGCCGCGTACAGCCTGAATCTATGCCGGTATTCTGGGAGCCAGCGGTTGCATTTAACGCAAGCGGCGCGAACAGGCCTGCCGGCACGGCGCATGCACCGGTCAACGAGGCATAGGAAGTGAACAGACGGGATTCAATCAAACTAATGGTGGCGGCAACGGGCGGCGTCCTGCTGCAGGCTGGTGAAGTCGGATTCGGACAACCAGTTCCGAAACCACCTGTTTCCACTTCAGCGTCCGCGGCTGGCCACGCCCGGCCCGCTTTCACTCCACTCGAATTCGGTGAGGTCAAGCCCAGAGGCTGGATCCTCGCGCAGATGCGCCGCGATCTGCAAAAGGGCTTTGCCGGCTGCCTGGATGAGCTATGCCATGAAGCATCGAGCGATATCTTCGCCTCCGGCCGCAACCGGCCGGGAAAGACGAACAATGGAAACGCTGCCGCAGACTCCTGGTGGAATGGTGAAAGCGAAGGCAACTGGCGCTGCGGCCAGATCATGCTTGCATGTCTCACCCAGGATTCGCAGGCGATGGCCAAGGTTGACGCGTACGTAAAGCATATCCTCGCGTCGCAGGACGCCGATGGCTACATTGGCATTTATTCTCCTGAACTCCGGTACGCGGGCAACGGCGAACTGTGGACGCAGACCTGTCTTTTTCGTGGTTTGCTTGCCTATGCCGCGGCCAATTCCGACGAACAAGTGTTCCGCGCCGTGAGGCGCGCCGTTGATTGCACCCTAGCAGGGTATGCAGCACGAAGCAGCGTCAACCTTACGCAACACGACGCGATGTACACCGACATCCTGGAACCGCTGTATGCGAAAACGGGTGACAGGAAATATCTCCAGTTTGCCTTCAGGCTTTACCGCGAGCGGACGAACCTGGCGCAGTTCTTCCGCCAGCCGCTGGTTGGCCAGAAGTTTCAGCGCTGCTATGCGGATGGTCACGGAGCCACAGTTGCAGAGAGCATGCGTATGCCCTTCTGGTTCTGGACGGCAACAGGCGAGCGGGAGTATCTGAAGATGGGCGTAAACGCAATTGCGGCGATGAACGCCTTTGCCATGCCCAGCGGCGCTCTGGTGAGCGAAGAAAGCGTCGACGCTCCACCGCATCCATGGAATATCGGCTACGAGTACTGCACGATCTTTGAGCGGCAATTTTCGCTGATCAACGCCGGGCGGAAGACTGGAGACGATGCTTACTTTCAGGCTGCCGAACATCTCTGGTTCAACGCCGCGCAGGGCTCCCGTGAACCGGATGGTTCGGCAATTCTCTATTGTTCTCAAGAAAACCGCCTCTCCGTTCACGACGAGATAGGTAAAAGGCAACGATTCTCGCCCACGCACCAGCAGATAGCCGTCTGCTGCGTGCCCAATTCCACTCGCATTGCGCCGTATTTCATCAGCAACACGTGGATGCGGCCGGAGGGAGCTGAGCCAGCTCTCGCCGCCACGCTCTACGGGCCATGCACGGTGCAGACGAGACTGAAGGGAGTCGCAGTCCAGATCGAGGAACGGACGAATTACCCATACTCCGGCGATCTGGAAATCGTATTGCATCCCGAAGTGCCGCTGCGCTTCTGCCTGTGGCTCCGCAATCCCGAATGGTCACAG
>JBAUCP010000311.1:0-2882 GCA_049677625.1 Occallatibacter sp.
ACTCGCGGGAGAGTAAAACAATTACGTTCTCGGCCCTCTCAAAGTGGCCGGTTTTGAAGCGACCACAAGTGGCCGGTTTTAACCTGACCACCGAGGTCAGGGAGCGGGACGATTGGGTTGCTGGTGCTTTCTCGAATGCCCTGGATATCCGCTTCGGTGTATCCGTTGAAGATGGCCCGGTCTTCGGCAAAGGCAAGTTTCTTCGCGGCGTCTTTCGCAGACTGCCAATCGGAGTCATCCGACCCGCGCTCAACGTCATCGATTGCCTGACGCGATAGTTCAAAAGGTACTCGCAGTTCGACAAGCGGCCTGACCTCTCGCTGGCTCGCGATGATATCGTCCGCGGGAGGAGCGATGGAGCGCAGGTGGCCGGTCGCGACTGCTGGCAGAGCAATTCCTCCCGGTGATGGAACGTCAACAACCCGTCGTCCCGCCAGATACCGCTTGAGCGTCCTCATCGTCTCTTCCTCAATCTGCGACCATGCAGCGTCAGAGATTGGCGCCAGTTCCCGATGGAGGTTATTCATCCTTCTCTCCTTTAAGTGATCCTATCTTGAGTGATCCATCGTCGGCGGACGGGGCCGGCGGTAGGTCAGATGTCTGCGAGCTGACGGTTTCTGTTGAGTCCGGTGCTTTTCCGCTAATGTTATCCAGAAACGTCGCTGACGGCACAAAGAACAAGCTGCCTGTGACTGCTTGGCTGAAATCCAGCAGACGGTCGTAATTGCCCGGGGGACGGCCGACGAACATATTCTGAAGCATCGTCTCGGTGATGCGCGGAGTGCGGCTGTACCCGATGAAGTATGTCCCGAACTCGCCGTGGCCGGGCCGGCCGAAAGGCATGTTGTCTCTCAGAATCTTGAGTTCTTTTCCATTCTCCTCGATGACTGTCAGCGCGTTATGCGCCGACGCCGGCTTTTCGGCATCGCTCAGCTCGATGTCTGAGAGTTTCCTGCGGCCGATGATATGCTCCTGCGCCTCAATGGAAAGACCGTTCCATGCCTTCATGTTGTGAAGGTACTTTTGCACGATGACGTAGCTGCCCCCTGCAAAGGCCGGGTCTTCGCCGCTAATGATTGCGGCCTCACGAGCGACTTCCCCCCGCGGATTCTCAGTGCCATCGACGAAGCCGATGACATCGCGATCATCGAAAAACCGGAAACCGTGAACCTCATCTACAATCGAAACTGCATCGCCGATGCTGTCCATGATCTGGGTCGCCAATTCAAAACAAAGGTCCATACGTTTAGCTCGAATGTGGAACAGGATGTCGCCGGGGGTGGAGATAGCGTGGCGGCCGCCTGACCGAATCTCTCGAAACGGGTGAAGCTCCGCGGGCCGTGGCGATCCAAAAAGTTTGTCCCACGAATCGGACCCGAATCCTGCGACGCATGTAAGACCGGCCTCAATGTCCCGAAACTCAACGGCGCGGATGAGCCCGGAGAGGTCTGCGCAGAACGACCGCAGAAGCGCGTAGGCGCCCGGGTCCTGGCGAATGCACACAACCAGGAAAATCGCCGCGCGTGTAAGCGGAGCGACCACATTCTGAGAAAGAACCGTCTCGTTTAGCTCCTCGGGGACGTCCATTGCGTCAATCTCGATTCACGAAGATTCTCATCCATCGGAAGTATCGCATTTCTGGATGGCCCCACGCATTCTTGCTTCTGCCCCGGCAGGGTCCCCCCGTAATGGCGCGGAACCCGAACTATCATTTGGAAAGCAAAACTGCGGATTCAAACAACTCAGTACCCATCGACGTCGATTACGGCCTGGGCAAACGCCTGCGGCGCTTCTTGAGGCAGATTGTGGCCGATGCCGCCGGTGATGATCCGGTTTTCATATTTCCCTGTGAATTTCTGGCGATAGGCTGCTGGATCGGGAGGGTGTGGCGCACCATTTGCATCGCCTTCGAGGGTAATGGTGGGCACGGCGATGGTCGGAAGCTGAGCGAGCTGCATTTCGAATTTGTCATATTGCGGTTCGCCTTCAGCCAGTCCGATCCGAAAGCGATAGTTGTGAATCACGATAGCGACGTGATCCGGGTTGTCGAAGGATGCCGCGGTGCGATCGAATGTCGCATCGTCAAAGTTCCACTTGGGCGAAGCGATTTGCCAAATAAGCTTTGCAAAATCGCGGCGGTATCGGTCGTAGCCGGCACGGCCACGCTCGGTGGCAAAGTAGTATTGATACCACCACTGGAGCTCGGCCTTTGGCGGCAACGGCGCTTTGTTGCCTGCAGGGCTGGAGATCAAATAGCCGCTCACGGAGACGAGCGCCTTGCAGCGTTCCGGCCAGAGAATCGCTATGATATCGGCCGTCCTTCCTCCCCAATCAAAACCCGCGAAGATCGCCTTCTGGATCTTAAGAGCGTCCATGAGATTCATGATGTCGAGGGCCACCACGTATGGCTGCCCATTGCGAAGGGTTTCACTCGAAAGAAAGTGTGTAGAGCCGTAACCGCGCAGATACGGGACAATCACCCTGTAGCCCTTCGCGGCCAACAGCAGAGCAACATCGACGTAGCTGTAAATGTCATACGGCCAGCCCTGCAGAAGAATGACGACAGGACCATCTGCCGGGCCGTCTTCGGCGTATCCAATATTGAGGAGGCCAGCCTCGACCTGCTTCAATGAGGCGAACGAGGTGTTCGTGCCCAGTCTGATCGCGGGCAGATCTGCCGATTGCGCGTTGCCAGATAGTGGCCGGACGCCTTCCGCGAAGAATGCACCCGGTGCGAGCAACGCGGCTCCAGCAGATAACCCGGAGATTGCAAAACGCCGACGTGAGGTATTCATTGCTCCTGCATTCTTCATAGATCGTCTCCTTTGATTTGAATGTTGCTGGTTAGTCAGTGCAACGGACGACTCTGATCGCCGGCAACG
>JBAUCP010000312.1:0-10244 GCA_049677625.1 Occallatibacter sp.
GAACGCGACGGCCGGAGTGGGCACGATGCTGGCGCTCTCGACATGCGCGCCTGCTTCGCGCAGGCCGGCGGCGAGCGTAGCGGCGATCCACGGGCTGGACTCGCGCGTGTCGCGGCCGAGCAGAACGCGCGGCTGCGGAGCAGTTCTCCGCAGCGAGTGGGCCAGTGCGAGGCCGACGGCGTAGATGGTGGTGGGGTCGAGCGGCGATTCGCCGGCGACGGCGCGAATGCCGTCGGTGCCGAAGAGTTTGCGTGCGGTGGTTTCGGTCATGGTCTGGATTTCGTGCCCTTTTTTCTTTTGGCAGGCGCGTTGGAGGCGATGGTTTCTACGCGGCTGGTGAAGGCGCCGTCAGAGAGGCGCGTGGTGACGGCGTTGCCGGGGGCGAGATTTGCGATGGAACGAAGAAGCGCGCCATCGGATGAGAGCACCAATGCGTAGCCGCGATCGAGGACGGCGAGCGGCGAGAGCGAGTGAAGGCGCGCATCGAGTGCGCTGAGGCTCGATGCGGAGGAGTGCACGAGTCGTTCGATGGAACGATCGAGGCGCGCGCGAAGTGCGAGCAGACGTTCGCGGGCCTGCGCGAGCGCGCGGCGCGGATCGTGGCGCAGGACCGCTGCGGTGAGCTCCGCGACGCGCGTCTGGCGGTGGCGAAGCTCGTCGGTGAGCGCCGATTCCTGGCGGAAGGCGAGATCGTCAAGCCGCTGCGCAAATCGATGGAGCAGTGTGGCGATGCGCGACTCGGCGCGGTCGAAGGCGAGATCAGAAAAGCGCTGGCGCATGTGGAGGAGTTGGAAGCGCATGGCGCGCTCCAGCCGATGCGACTGCGCGGTGAGGTGCTCGGCGATGTTGTGCTGCGCCTCGGTGATGAGCTCGGCCGCGGCGGAGGGCGTGGGCGCGCGCAGATCGGCGACGAAGTCGGCGATGGTGAAGTCGGTCTCATGACCGACCGCGGAGACTACAGGGAGTCTGCTCGATGCAATCGCGCGGGCGACGCGTTCGCTGTTGAAGGCGGCGAGGTCTTCAAGCGAGCCGCCGCCGCGGGCGAGAACGATGACGTCGATGAGCCCCGAATGATTTAATTCGGCAATCGCGGTTTCGATTTCAGCGGGCGCGGAGTCGCCCTGGACGGAGACCGGATAGAGCAGGACGTTGAGGCCGGAGTGGCGGCGGTTGACGATGTTGAGAAAGTCGCGGATGACGGCGCCGGTGGGCGAGGTAACGATGCCGGCGGCGCGGGGAAAGGCGGGCAATGGGCGCTTGCGACCGGCGTCAAAGAGGCCTTCAGCCTTGAGGCGCTCCTTCAGTTGTTCAAAGGCGAGCTGGAGCGAGCCCGCGCCGACCGGTTCCATGGTCTCGGCAACCAGTTGCATCTGGCCGCGCTGCTCGTAGACGCTGACACGGCCGCGGACGAGGACGTGCAGTCCGTCTTCGGGGCGGAAGCGCAGCAGCAACGCCTGGCGGCGGAAGAGCACGACGGGAAGCTGCGCGTCGGCGTCCTTGAGCGTGAAATAGATGTGGCCGGAGGGTGCGGGGCGGTAGTTGGAGATTTCGCCTTCGACCCAGACGTCGGCGTAGCTGCGCTCGACGAACTCGCGCACCTGGGCGACGAGCTCGTTGACCGGCCAGATGCGGCGGGTGGGCGCGGGCTCGTCGAAGGTGAAATCGAGCTGGGACGCGGATGGGTTGGGTGAGGCCATCTCATAGAAAGTGTAATTGGTTGAGGTCTTCGAAGCTTATCGCGATGAACGGACGCTTTGTCTGGCCTTTGCGATTTTGGAGAGGTAGCGCAATTCAGTTCAATGGAGGGGCTGTTGCGGCCAGACAAGGATTACTTCCGGCTTGCCGGTCATTCGCCCGTAATCAAAAGCCGAGAAAAATATGCTACCGTCCCGCCGGTCCGACCCGAGAGATACTCAAGCACATCTCTGCACCCTTCAGCCACGAAGCCCCGTCCAATTTCACCGAGATCGAGGCGCCCGTCGAGATGAACTGAACCGCATGTGGATCACTTCTGGTTGCTGCATTTTCGCCAAGTGGTCACATTTGATCTGAACTGCAGCAGGTTGTGATGCTCTTCTTGAGGAAAGTAGTGTCATTTGAGACGACATGCGCACAAAGTCTCATGAAACGGTTTGGGGTCAATTCGCTGGAAGACATGGAGGGTGGCTCAAGAACCCCATGAACCAGGCATCCCGCGAGGATTCGCCCCGTCAAGATGGAAGACGAACCGGGACCGGGCGAAAATGTCCTGCACGGGTCATGATTGCCGTTGTACCCCTTGCGGATATGGCCGGGATTTTTGCATGGGTCAATCGGAAAGGATAGGTCACTGATGACGGAAGAGACAGACGATCAAGTCATTGGCAAACTGGTGCGAGAACGTCGTTCGGCTCAGATACGACTGGACACACTGCGCCGGGCGGGGAAGGATCAAGGGACGAGATTGAGGGAAATCTCGGAATACCTGGATGCGAACATTCAACGGGTTTGGTTTCAACGAGGCACTGAGAATGCACCACCGCTGGATCAGATTATCAGGGTCAAGATGTCTGACGTTAGCGGCGAGGGTCTCGCCGATCTGACGGACGAGATTCGTGCGACCCAGGCGGAACTCGATCGCCTGAATGAAGAATGCAAAGGCGCCGGTTACTGAACGACGAAGGAGCAAGAGAAGACGTTCCCACACGCGCCAATCGCATTCGACGCCGATCATTGTCATAAATCCGAAGAATGTGATTTACCGGCCTACCCAGTGCGCTGTGGCCGCTGCGATCCGGAGATCCTGCGTTCTTCATGATTCGCGACAGGTATTACCCTAGAGCATTTTCGGTTTGAGTGTTTATGGTCAAGATTAAGAGTTGTGCTCTCCCACCCTTTGCGCAGAAGACGCGCAAAGGATGGGGCACCCGAATTTTCGTTAACACTTAATTCGAAAATGCTCTAGCTGCCTCTGAATACGCCTTATGGTTGTATGATCGGCAATTCGGACACTACCTCTCCGTTTCGAGTTTTGTGCGGATAGCCGTTCAACCGGGCACTACGCCCAATTCGTCGGGCAAATTACGCTCATTCTTCAGCGCAGAGAAACGGACGCGGTCTCAATCCGATCCCTTCTTCACTCCGCTCGCAAAGCTTCCATGGGATCGACCCGCGCCGCCCGGCGGGCCGGCACGAGCGCCGCTGCGAGACCGCCAAGAAGTATCGCGAGCGCCGCTCCGCCCATCGACCATGGATCGTTCGCTTTCACCCCGTATAACAGTGTCTGCAATGCCGCCGTTGCGAGATAGGCAATGGCGAGGCCGACACCCAGCCCGGCAACCAGCATCCACGCCGCCTGCCTCAGCACCAGGCTCATTACATTCCACTGCTGCGCGCCCAGTGCGATCCGCAATCCCATCTCGCGCCGCCGCTGCGCTACCAGATACACCAGCAGGCCATAGATGCCTGTGAGGCATAGCAGCAGCGCCGAGCCTCCAAAGATTTCAAGCAGCTCCGCGGCCAGATTCTGGCTTCCAAAGGAATCTTCAACAATCTGATCCATGGTGCTGAAGGTGCTGGATGCCAGATCCGGGCTGGCTGCGCGCAAGATGTCGCGCAACTCCGGAATCATGGTCGCGGGGCTCCGGCCAGTTCGTACCGCGAGATCCATGGCCCTGCCCTCGGCAAAGTTGTAAAACATGCTCACCGGCGTAACCTGCGGAAGGCATACTTCTATCTCCGGCTGCGATGGTTCAGACACATTCACCTGCCGCTCGTCAGCCAGAACTCCAACCACGACGGCCGGGCGGCCCTTTTCAAATCCAAAAAGGCTCTGACCGAGAATCTTCCCAGGGTCGCTGTCGTCGCCGTAATACTCTCTTATGAAGGCGCGATTCACCACCACAACCGGCTGCGAAGTGGCCGTGTCCTCCTGATTGAAAAATCTTCCGCGCAGCATCCGGAATCCAAACACGTTCTGCATCTCTGGGCCCACGGCACGAAACTGCGCCCAGGGCGCACGCATCCGGGTAGCGCTCGAGTTGTTGCCGGAGGCATCAAACGAGAAAATCATCGAAAATGTCTTCCCCAGCGGCACCTCGGTCAGCAGCGTCGCGCTTTCCACGCCGGGCAGATGCTTTACGCGGTCCACCAGCGGCTGATACAGCGCATTGGTCATATCGCGCCCAGCGTACTTATAGGACGGGATTGTCATATTCGCCACCAGGATATGCTCCGTGCGAAAGCCCAGCGGCACATGCCTCAGTGCGTAGATGGTCCGCAGCAGCAGGCCGCACCCAACCAGCAGCGTCAACGACAGCGCAATCTGGCTGACAACCAGCACGGCCCGCATCCGGTGCTGGACTCTCCCCATCCCTTGCTGCGGAGCGCCCTGCCGCAGCGCCGGCTCGATTGAGGCGCGCGCCGCTCCCAATGCGGGCAAGGCTGACGTCAAAAGAGTGCTGGCGACGGTCAGCAACAGCAGCGCGCCCATCACCGCCAGGTTGGGGGTAAGGCTTTCATGCAGGTTGAACTGCGTCTCGAGCCCATGCTGAAAAACTTTCAGCACGCCGGCCACCAGCCCCAGCCCCGCGAGTGAAGCGCATCCGCTCAGCAGCACGCCTTCCATCAGCAACTGCTCCACGATCTCCCATCGGCTGGCTCCCAATGCGCCCCGCACCGCAATCTCCCGCTGCCGCGCCGTGGCTCGCGCCAGCATCAGGCTGGTCACATTGAGGCAGGCGATCAGCCACAACAGCCCCGACGCAGCCAGCAACGCCACGAGCGCCGTGCGAATATTTTCCTTGAGCGGCGCATCGGTATAGCGCCGCAGATTGACTGACGCTGCATTGTCGCGGTCTTCAGGGTCCGTGTAGGTTGCCGCTACCGATGGCTGGATCGCATTCAGCTCGATTTCCGCCGAGTCCGCTGTCACGCCTGCCCGCATGCGCGCCAGGCACTGGTACGTGGGAGCTTGATGATGGCCGCGGAGGGCATCCGCCGGCGTCAGGACGACGGGTTGCCAGACGGCCGGCAGTCCGGTTGAATTCATCCCTTCATAGGGAAACGTGAATCCCCTGGGCATGACCCCAATCACCGTATCGCGCTCTCCGTTCAGCTCGACTGTTTTGCCCACGATTGCCGGATCGGCGCCATATTGCGTTCGCCATACTGCATCGCTCAACACGATCGCGTGCGCGTCGCCCGGCGCGACCGATCCTCCGCTGTCGCGCTCAACAAAGCCTCGTCCCAGCGCAGGACGAACTCCGAGCATCGGAAACAGGTTAGCGCTCACTGAGGCGCTGCTCACGTGCATCGCATCGCCGTTCCCGCCCAGAAACCAGACCTTGCCGTTGTTCGCGTCGAAAAATGCGATCTCGCGCAGCATCCGGCTGCGCTGCTGCCATTCGTGAATGTCAAGAAAGGGGCTGCCATGGAATGCGCTTCCCCCCTTGCTGGTCTCGCCAATCTTGACAAGACGGTCCGCATCGGCAAATGGCACCGGCCGCAGCAGCACGCGATCCAGCACCGTGAACATCGCGCAAGTGGCTCCCACGCCCACCGCAAGCGTGGCCATCACAGTGATTGAAAATCCCGGCGAGCGGCGAAGCACACGAAGCGCATACCTGAGGTTCGCGGTAAACCGCTCGAGCCGTCTCCATCGCCAGACTGCGTGCGTCACATCGCGCACCAGGGCGACGTTGCCGAACTCCCGCCTGGCCTCTGCCTCGGCCTGCTTCCTTAACTTGCCCCGGTCCATCCGGTTGGAGATATCCATTGCGATGTGTGCGCGAATCTCTTCGTCAAGTTCGTCCTTGCGCCGCTCAAACAACTTCGGAAGCCAGCTCACGCTTCACCTCCGTCTGCCGCATTGAGAATTCCGCCCATCACCTCGACCATCTGCTTCCACCGGCTCACGCCGGCGGCCAACTGCTTCTTGCCGGCTGGCGTAATCCGGTAATACCGCGCGCGCTGATTGCTCTCCGATTGCTTCCACTCCGAACGCACCCACCCCTGCCGCTCCAGCCGATGCAGAGCGGGATAGAGCGATCCCGTCTCCACCTGCAGCGCCTCGCCGCTCTGGATGCGCAGCGCCTGCACAATTCCATAGCCATGAGCCGGGCCCCACTGCAGCGTGCGCAGAATCAACATGTCCAGCGTACCCTGCAGCAGCTCGATTCGGTTCCGGTAGCCTTCCCGTTTCGTCATGATGTAGGCACTCTACATCTCAAGTGCGTAGAATGTCTACTGCATTGGATCGCGCAGGATGGGCTTTAGAGCACTTTCGGAATACACGTAGACTTTTTGAAAGCTGTGAAAGGCGGCTTTTTCTTGATGAAAAAGCCACTTGAGTGCGTGCATTCGGTCTACAGAAATTCCGAAAATGCTTTAGCATCAACTGCGCAGGCGAACGGCAAATGACCCCGCCCTGAAAGTCGTTGGAGGCATGAAGCCAAGCACCAACGCCAATGAAAACGCCGCCGTTCAAAACCAATCCACTCTCTACTTTGCCGAAGTCCCGGCCCCCATCTGCGCTGCAGTGGGTGAAGCGGCTACACAGTGATTGCGGTGTCGAACTCTGTGTAATTGTCGAGGTGATCCTTGATGATCAGATAGCATTCGCAAGAGGCCTTCATGAGCCCAGGGACATCGAGGATGCGAATTTCTCCGCGGGTGTATTCGATAAGTCCTTTTCGCTTGAGAATCCCGGCTGTCGTAGAAATAGTGGGACGGCGCCCCCCAAGCATGTCGGCGAGAAACTCATGCGAAATCTTGAACGCGTCGATGTGCGCGCGGTCCGCACAGATGAGCAGCCAGCGAGCAAGCCGCTGCTCAAAGTTGTGCTTCGCATTGCATCCAGCGGATTGCATTGCCTGAACGAGCTGCGCCTGCACGTAGCGCAGAGCCAGAAACTGAAAGGCGCCGCCAAGGCGGAACTCTCTTCGCGCATCCTCCACGTGGCAGGCATAGCCGTGCCCGGCAATCTGGGTGTAGACGCGATTCAGACTCTTCTTTGTCCCCATGAGAGCTGAGACGCCGACGATCGACTCATAGCCAAACATCCCTACCTCGACCTGAGACCCATCCTTGAACGTAGTGGTCATCGACGCCATTCCCTCTTCGAGAAAATAGAGGCGGCCGATCGGGTGGCCGGGGTTTTCGATTTCATGCTTCAGCTCAAATTTGACCGGCTGCAAGCGAAGACGCTCAACGATTTCCCCGTCCAGAGCTCTCAAAAGAGTGTTTTTAAAGCCGCTCGTGCGCAACGGACCCTCGCTTTCAGACCAAACCCTATCATAATCAACACGCGCAAAACTCACGACGGCTGACAAAGTTTGGGCTATGTCAGATACCGTACAGAGATAGGCCGATATACGTCAGATACCGTACAGAGATAAGTCGATATATGTCAGATACCGTACAAAGAACTTCAGGGATATGTAAGATACCGTGCAAAAATCGCATGACGAAGCTAGTATGCTAAATCTAACCGGACCGTCAATCTTTTCTTTTCTCGATCGAGGCCGTTACGATGAAAGAATTTATGGTCGCTTGGTCCGGAGTGGTTTGTTGCGTTTAACCATGTGATCCTGCCTTGGCGCCACCGCAATAAGAGGAGCGATGGGGACTCTACGCGCCGGATACCCTTCCGGGCGGCTTTCATGAGTACCGGATCCGGAACGGCTCATTCAAGAGAATGATGTGAGAAGCATGACCTTTGACCTGGCCGCATTTTTGGAGCAAGCAGGAGTGGGCAGAAAACCCGTCCACTTGCGGCCCAAGCAGGTTTTCTTTTCGCAGGGAAGTTCGGCTGACGCTATCTTTTATCTTCGCGCGGGCCGCGCAAGACTCACCGTCGTTTCGCCTGAGGGCAAGGAGGCCACGGTCGCGCTTCTCACTGCCGGTGAATTCATTGGAGAGGAGTCGCTGGCGAGTGTGGGCGGGCTGCATTTGGCCACCGCAAGCGCCGTTGTAGCCTGTGCGGCGCTCCGCATAGCGCGGGAGGAGATGATCCGCGTGATGCACCAGGAGCATTCCTTCTCCGAAATGTTCCTGAAATTTCTGCTGAGCCGGAGCATGCGAGCCCAGGCCGATCTTGTCGATCAGCTTTTCAACTCCAGCGAAAAACGTTTGGCGAGGATTCTCCTGCTGCTGGCCGAATTTGGCGAGCCGGGAAATCCGGAATCGTTGGTTCCTCCTATCACGCAGGAAACTCTGGCAGAGATGATCGGCACAACCCGTTCCCGAGTGAGCTTCTTCATGAATCGTTTTCGCAAGCTCGGCCTTATCGATTACAACGGCCGCATCCGGGTTCATAAGTCGCTGCTCAATGTGGTGCTGCACGATGAATTCGCCGACCGTAACCCCGAGAGAGCTCCCGGCTCGGCCACTGCACGTATTCGATAGAAGCCGGCCACACGCGGCTATTTATGAGACCGGTTGTAGTTTCGTGGCTGATTGGCAGGCGAAATTTCGGTAGTGGTGCAGTTTGAAAAGCTAACAGGGTTCTTCTGCGAGAATCCTGAGGCGTATAATTTTGACCGCTTATGGACGAACGTATCCTCCATTATGAGCTTCGCTGCAAGAGTTGTGGCGCGCCGATGCTGCTCCCGGTAGGCATGATAGGACGGCTATTTGCTGTTCCAGACGCCCAACCCAATTTTTCTCACGCGATAGCCGCGGTATGTCGTCAATGCAAGAGTGTGGACACCTACTTTCTTGAGAGAAATCACCCACTTCACCCCCCTCTCTATTTAGAGAAATTCGCATACCCAATCCGCGATACGATGGACGGCCCAATGCTCGGATGCGGCGAGGAGGGTTGTAAAGCTCTTTTGCCGCTCATCGTACAATGGATCCCGGAGACTCCCACCAAGGAGCGCAAAGCTGAAGTCGAAACTTGGCGCTGGGGTCACTTGCAGTGCCCGGCAGGACATTCCATCGCAAAGCCCGATTGGGAGCTTTCGTAAATCCTCCATAAGCAAAACTGCACCACTACCGAAATTTCAATCCGTGCCTGGCGTCGCGCTGGCGATCGCGAGAATCGCTCCGGCAAACAGCAGCGTGTCCGCAAAGTAATTGATCCCCTCAACCTTCACTGCGGTGCTCGGGTCCAACAGCGAAACGATCAGGATAGGCCCATAGACGAACAGGACCAGCAGCACAATCCAGGCGCCGAGAAGAGTTGCCGCCAGCCGCGTCTTCCTGGCCAGCAGAATGTATGCCCCGGCAACCACAAGAATTGCGCCCGTCAGATAGCCTATGAGCAAGCGCCCCGGAATCCACGCGGGCGTCAGTTTTTCGAGCGGGACTCCGGGGCATCCCTCTGGGTGCAGAAAATGCTCAACGCCATAAAATAGAGCGGTGATCCCGATCAGGACGCGGCCCACGGCGATGAGCCTGGCTTTGCCTGGCCCGCGCATCGCGTTTCCCGCAAAGAGCCAGCCTCCGCCCGCGAACGACATTTCGCGGAGGACAAGCGTCCAGCCAAACCTGTCTCTGGGGCTCGAGAGAGCTCCTGGGATATCCATCATCGCCACAAAAAGAAACAACATGATCCCGAACAGCAGGCCGGACCAGCGCACCTGAATTTTTGTGGCAATGCTCAACGACGCGGACAGCAGCGCAAAGCCGACGAAATACGCCCAGAACAATGGCCACGGCATATACGAGGGCACCAGCGGCAGAACGAAAGCCACGTCCGAGAGATGCAGGGCGCCGAAGACCGCCAAGGGGACGGCAAAACACAAATTGCTCAAGGCTACGATCTTGTCCAGGCCGCGGGCGCGCGCGATATCGGTCTTCGCAGCCCACAACGCAACCAGGAAAAGCAGGATGCCGGCGCCGCACATCGAAAGCACGGTGCGAGAGATCTGAAAAAATGTGGCGAGAGCGGTTATGTGCATGGGTATGCCAGGCGTAAGCTCGCGTGCTCTATCCGGTGCAGGTTTTCCCGGTCAATACAGCTTCAAATTGTACAACGAGGAGCAGGCGAGGGCTTGATTCATTGAAGAATTTCCGCGAGGGAAATTGATAGGGATTCGCGGAGATAACCAAGCCGTTCTACCGAATAGCCGGTGACTCGACCGGAACTCGGAAATCCGCCAACTTCTCCTTCGAAAAATCTCGATGAGTGCATCAGCGATTTTCCGCTCGTCCAACTGCAAACGCTTACCTCAGATTTCCGAAATGCAAGGCTTGCAGGCCGGCACGCCGCCATGAAATCGTCAGATTGTCGAAAGGCACCGAAAAGCATGAGCAAGAAC
>JBAUCP010000313.1:0-6560 GCA_049677625.1 Occallatibacter sp.
CGCAGCCGCTGGGCATGGCCTTCCCGCGCAATGCCGTATCGAGCGGCCTCTACGCTGAAAAGGCCATGGGCGAGGTGGTCGCCGCGCTGGACCGCATCTTCTTCTCGCTCGGCGAATTCCGCGCCACAATGCTCACCCGTGAAACCGATCAGCGCAACGTCGATCCCATCTACGAGTTTCCGCGCGAGCTGCGCAAGCTGCGCAATAATCTCGCCTCTTATCTCGTGGAAGTCGCGCGCCCCAGCCACCTGAACGCCAACCCCTATCTGCGCGCCTTCTACGCCACCGGCGTGCGCGCGACGATCGTCGAGCAGATGGTGTCCTCTGCCGCCGCGCAGCCGCAGTCGCAGCCCGCCGGCTCCGGAGCCACGCGCATGTTCTCCGTGCAGGAGATGCAGGCCGCACAGCAGGCCCAGACGCCGCAGATGGTCTCGCGCAAGCAGGCGCAGTGGTGCTTCCTGCCCCGGCTCTTCCCCGATCAGATTCTGGGCGACCGCAGCGCTCTGGCCGGCACCAGCAACAGCAGCCGCACCCACATCTTCCGCCGCGTGGTTTTCGGCTCGATCTCGTTTCTGCTTTTGCTCTTCGTCCTCTGCCTCACCGCGTCCTGGTTGCACAACTCCCGCATCGAGCACGACATCGTCAACGCCGCCAACGCGCTGCCCACCACCGCCACGCCGCCCACCATGCTGGCTCCCGCAGACCAGCTCGCACAGCTCGATCAACTGCGCGCGGCCATCGTGAAGCTTGAAGACTTCAACGAGAACGGCGCGCCGCTGATGTACCGATTCGGCCTCTATCACGGCAACAGCGTTCTCGACGCGGCCCGGCGCATCTACTTCGACCGTTTCCGCAATCTGATGCTGGCCAACACCCAGGCCAATCTGGTGGCCTCATTCAACGCGCTGCCACCCACCCCGGCCCCCGGCACCGACTACTCAGCCACCTACAACCCGCTCAAGGCTTACCTCATCACCACGTCCAATCCTGAAAAGAGCACCGTGGATTTTCTCCCGCCCGTGCTCATGCAGTACTGGGAAAACGGCCGCGTCCCTGATACCCAGGACCAGAAGGACCTGGCCCAGCGCCAGTTCGAGTTCTGCGCCGCCGAGCTGCCCAAGAGCGACCCGCTGCAGATCGCGCCCGACACTCTCGCCGTCAACCGTGCGCGTACTTATCTGAACGGATTCGGCGGCTTCCAGCGTATCTATCAGTCCATGCTCACCGCGGCCGGCAAGGTTGCGCCGTCGATCGACTTCAACAAGAATTATCCCGGCTCCTCAGCCACCGTGACTGACTCGCACATCGTCGCCGGAGCCTTCACCAAACCGGGTTACACCTTCATGCAGGACGCGATTGCGCATCCTGACCGCTATTTCAGCGGAGAAGTCTGGGTCCTCGGCAATCAGGCGCCGTCGTCGTCGCTCGATCGCGCCACCGTCACCCAGCAGCTCACCACCCAATACGTCACCGACTACCAGACCGAGTGGCGGAACTTCCTGCACTCCGCGTCGGTGAGTAAGTACGCGAGCCTCTCCGACGCGGCGGGCAAGCTACAGTTGCTCTCCAATCCCAACTCGCCGCTGCTGGCGCTGTTCTTCACGGTGTCGCAGAACACCGCGGTCGCCAATCCCGACATCTCCAAGGAATTTCAGCCCTCCCAGGCTCTGGTCGCGCCCGATAATCCCGACAAGTTCGTAGGCCAGGGCAACACGGCCTACATGACCGGCCTCATCGGGCTGCAGGGCGCGGTGGCGCAGGTCGCCTCCACGCCGGGTCCGCCGTCACAGGACCCGGCGGTTGTTGCGCCCATCGTCAACGCTTCAACCGCCGCCCACACCGCAGCCACGCAAACCGCGCAGGCCTTCAATCTCGATCCGCAGGCCCACGTCGACCAGACCGTTCTTGGCCTCATGCAGGCCCCCATAGACGCCGTTGACGCCGTGGTGCGCGGCCGCGGAGCGGCCGTGGCCAACGGCGGCGGCGCAGGTTTCTGCTCGGCATTCAATCAGATGACGAGCAAGTTCCCCTTCAATCCCAACGCCACCGTCGAGGCCAGCGCCTCTGACCTGGGCACACTGCTCCAGCCTGGCTCCGGCTCGCTCTGGCAGTTCTACGACGCCTCGCTCAAGCAGCTCATCGTCCAGCAGGGAACCACATACGTCGCCGCGCCCAATGCGCCCGTCAAGGTGAACCCGGACTTCCTGCGCTTCTTCAACCGCGTGGCTGCGTTGTCGAATGGCCTCTACGCTCCCGGCTCGCAGGGACTGCCCTTCACGGTTCACATCATCCACTCGAACGGCATTCAGAGCGTCTCGTTCCAGCTCGACGCGCAGACACTTGCCGGGTCCGATGTCTCCAGGCAGTTCGCCTGGTCGCCATCAACCAGCCAGCACGCAGAGCTTGCCGCGAGCTACGGCTCGGCCAGCCTGCCTCTGTTGCAGTTCAACGGTCCGTGGGCCGTCTTCCATCTGCTCGCCAAAGGCAAACTGGTCTCGGGCGGCGCAACCGACAAGCTCGACTTCCCGCTCGAAACCTCGAACGTGCCGATCGTGGTCAACGGCACACCACTGGTCGTCCACATCGAACTCAGCGGCCCCAACGCCAGCCTCATGGTTCCCGGCGGCCTGAGCGGCATGCACTGCGTCTCGACGGTAGCCCACTAAATTCAAGCACAAGATTCCGTGCCCCATCCTTTCGCGTTCTTTGCGAAAGGGTGGGAACGCACGAATCCAACCCGCAAACTTAAAAGGGGAATCAGCGTCTACGCCGCAATCTCATCCCCCGGCAGCAGCTGCACCAGCAGGCACGTCACGTTATCCACCGCGCCTTGCTGCTTGGCTCTGTCGATCAGCGCCTGGCAGGCCTCGGCCAGGGTCGAGCAGGAGAGAATCAGCGCCGCGATCGCTTTCGCATCGGCATAGCGCGTGAGCCCGTCGCTGGTGAGCAGCACGATGTCGCCTGCTTCGAGGTCGCCGGTAAAGATGTCCGGCTCGACCGTCTCCGCCGTCCCGATGGCCCGCGTAATCACCGACTGCAGCGGCGAGGCCTTCGCCTCCTCGATGTTCATGGTTCCCTTGCGCACCTGCTCGGCCAGGAACGAGTGATCGTTTGTGATCTGCGCGCAAACCCCTCCGCGCATGAAGTAGGCCCGGCTGTCGCCCACGTTGCCAATCAGCAGCCGCCGCCCTTCGATGCACACCGAGACCAGCGTGGTCCCCATCCCGCGCAGCTCTTCATTGCTCTGCGCCATCTGGTAAACCTGCTGGTTGGCGTGAACGATCGCGCGGAAAAGCCGGTCCTCGGTCGAGGCATCGCCGCCCGCTCCCTGCGCAAAGTGCTCCACGAGCTCCTTGACCGCCGTGGCGCTGGCCACTTCGCCGGCTGCCATTCCGCCCATGCCGTCGCAGACTACAAAGATGTTCGTCGCAAGATCGTATCCGAAGCCATCTTCGTTGTTCGTGCGCAGGCAGCCTACGTCGGTCAGCGCGACCACATCGATCTTCAGCTCAGTTCCGCTATCCATGGCAGAGGTCTTCTTTCGCCCGGCGCTATGGCCGGTTGCAAGGGCTTTTCCTGAACCACAAAAAAACAAGATGCGCGGTTACAGCGGTGTTCCAGTTACTATACGGCGAATGTAAAGCCGCCCGAAGGCTTTTCCCCAACAAAAAGCCGCAGTGCGCAACGCCACAAACCTCAACCAACTGGAAAACCGCTCTAAGGTTGCCAGAATTCCAGCCTGCCTGTAAAGACGCTTCCGCGCGCAAGGCGAATCCGTGCGCACAACGCCGTCCGCGCGGAGGTTAATAACTGACTCTAAAGCCGTTCATTCCTGCTTCGCATGGGCAACGTCGGCTACCCTTTGGAGAAACTTCTGCAGAACCTCTTCGCCGGTCCCGGAAATCATGTCTCCCGGCCTCATGCCGCCCTTCCCCCAGGCCAGCAGGAACACCAGCGGAATCCATCCGCGCGGATCCCCTCCAATCTCCTGCCCGAATGTGTGCAGCACCCGGGAAAGCTTGAGCGGAAGCGGCACTCCCGTCACGTCATTGATTGCGGGGTCCTGGCACAACTCCGGCGGCGAAACCACCAGGTACTCGCGGCACGCCAGCGGCCTGATCGGGTGGATGCTGCAGCGCTCGTTCTCAAGAAACGGGCAGGCCACGCGGGCATGAAAATAGTCGATCGCCAGGTCCCTGTTCGGCTCTTCTGCAGCCACCCACTCGTTGTCGAGGATCTTGTCGACCACGCCGGCGTCGCGCAGCGCGGAGAGCGCCCGGTGGAACCGCTCGGCCAGGGCCTCCTGGCGCTCGGGGGGCAGCGATCGCATCCAGTCCGTCAGCGCCTCGGCTTCAAATATGTTCAGCGGCACCAGTTGCCGGCAGCACGCTCCGCATCCGGCCCTGCAACTGATCGGCTCGCCGCGCGCCGCCACTTCCTCGGTCACCCTGCCGACAATCACGTTTTCCAGGTTCTGGATGATGGGCAACAGTTCGGTAAGTGTGGTTCTTCCCGCCGGCACATGCGCGCTGGCCTGCAGAAACACTCCGGCCACTGGAATTGAAAAACTGGCTTTCACCGTAGGGACGGGCGGATCCGTCGATGCATCGGGCATAAGGACTTCCACTCCCGTGCGCCGCGGGCAGTCGGGCCCCTCCGGCGTCTCCCGATTGTACCGCGCCGCTGCGCGCGCAGCCCGGAAAAAGCCGCGGCCGGCCTGCATCCAGACTGTTCCGAAATGCCCCGAACTGTGCGGCTTGGACGCGCATTCCCCCAAAGTTCTATTGGCTGCCGGAACGCAATCATGCTACCGTGATTCTGCTGGTCAACGCGCACCCAGTTTGCTCTTTTTCCCGACTCAGCCGGGTTCCTGAGTTCTCCGCTCGCCGGCCTCTAGTACTTTTGCCTCGTCGCGCCTTTGGCTCAAAAACGTGGACACGATAGAAAAAAAGAAGATTGGCAAGTACGAGATCACGGGCATCCTCGGCCGCGGCGGCATGGGAGTCGTCTACCGCGCCGAAGACAAGCGCATCGGCCGCCAGGTGGCCATCAAGACACTGACGGAAAACTTCTCCGGCCAGCCTGAAATGCTGGAGCGCTTCTACCGCGAGGCGCAGGCCGGCATCCTGCAGCACCCCAATATCGTCATCGTCTACGACCTCGGCGACGAGGACGGCGTGCCGTTCATCGTGATGGAGTACGTCAGCGGCCAGCCGCTCGACAAGCTCATCTCCTCCGGCCACCAGATCACGCTCATCGAGAAACTCAGCATCATCGAGCAGGTTTGCCTGGCGCTGGGCTACGCGCACCACCGCGGCGTCGTCCATCGCGACATCAAGCCGGCCAACGTCATCGTGCAGCAGGACGGCCAGGCCAAGATCGTCGACTTCGGCATCGCCCGTGTGCAGGGCTCCAGTTCCGAAGGCGGCCTTACCCGCACCGGCAACGTCATCGGCACCATCCACTACATCGCCCCCGAGAGGCTCAAGGGCCGCCCGTTCGATGGCCGGTCCGACATCTTCGCCACCGGAGTCATGCTCTACCTGCTGCTCACCGGCGAGCTACCCTTCACCGGCGAAGACATGGCCGTGCTGCAGAAGCTGGTCAACGAGCCGCATCCGCCGCTGAGCACCTATCTCACCAACTATCCGCCGGCGCTGGACGCCATCATCGACCGCGCCCTGGCCAAGGACCCCGAGCAGCGCTACGCCACCGCCGAAGAGTTCGCCTCCGACCTGCACGGGCTCGCCGAGCAGTTGAAGAAGGGCCAGATCGTCGAGCTCTTCAGCGATGCCGAGCGGCTGACCGCCGAGCAGCAGTTCGGCCGCGCCCGCGAAGTTCTGCTCCAGCTCGTCCGCATCGACCCGCAGCACACCGGCGCACGCCAGTTGTTCGGCATCGTCCAGCAGAACCTGGCCCGCATGCAGCGCGCCGAGCAGGTCCGCCAGCTCATGGCAGAGGCCGAAGAAGCCGTCCACTCCTCGCGATTCACTGAGGCGCTGGGCTCGCTCGATAACGCACTCCAGCTCGACCCGGAAAACGCCGAGCTCAAGGCCCGCGTGGAAGAGGTCAAGGAGAAGAAGCGCAAATACGACGAGATCGGCTCCCTCATTACCCAGGCCGACTCGCTCAAGGAGCGCGGCGACCTGACCGGCGCACTCCGCGTCGTCGAGAAGGCGCTCAACCTCGACCAGCAGGACACCAAGGTACGCGCCCTTTACGCCGAAATCTCCCGCCAGGCCAAGCTCGCCGCGCAAAAGGAACAGATCCGCGAGATGCTCGGCAAGGCCAAGCAGGAGCTCAGCTCCCGCCGCTTCACCGGAGCCATCGAGATTCTCCGCGAGGTCGGCAAGCTCGACCCATCCCTGCCGGAGGCCGAAACCCTTCTGCAGACTGCCGTCAGCGGCCAGGAGCAGGAGCGCCGCCGCAAGCTCATCGAGCAGATACACGCCGAGATCGAAAACTGTCTCGCCGCCGAAAACTACGACCGCGCCACGGAGCTCCTCGAGCGCGCCGTCGAGCAGCTCCCCACCGAGTCGTCGCTGCTGCAGCTCAAGACC
>JBAUCP010000314.1:0-10972 GCA_049677625.1 Occallatibacter sp.
GGACGCAGGGAGTCGAAAGCCTGCCCTGAGCGAAGTCGAAGGGGACCTGCATTTAAGACCCGACCCAGCCGAACTTTCGATTGACAATCTCGAAGAATCTTCAATACACTCCCACTCTACCTTAACCCCCGTAGGTCGAATTGGGCGAGAAAGGAACTGAAATGCGAATTCACCGATTTATCACGCTGTTGTTCGCTGCGGCCACCGCCGCCGGTCTCGCGTTTGCGCCGCCGGCCCAGGCCCAGGACAACATCGTCAAACTCGTGAGCAGCGAGAACGGCAAGTGCCTCCAACCGATCAACGGGTCCGGCGACCGGGGTGTTGCCATCGTTCAGCAGCCCTGCAACGGAAGCACCGCCCAGCAATGGACGGTCACAGCCGTCTCCTCCACAGCGGTCCACCTCGTCAACGGGTCCAGCCATCTCTGTCTTGATGCACGCGGCGGGGCCACCAACGGAACCCCCATCCAGCAGTGGCCATGCAACAAGATCACCAACGAGAACTGGAGCTTCGGCATCACCAACAACTTGTTGTCGTCGGGAGTCTCCGGCACCTTTAGCCATTGCGTCGCTACACCGGGAGATCAGAACGGCCTTGCAATGTCGTTGCGGTTCTGCACCATCACCCCTTCGATGGTATGGACCCGCCCGCCCGGATAAGATTGCTCGCCTGAATCAGGCGGGAAACAAACAGGCCACCGAGAGCGCCGTGTGCGACGCGTGAACCACTTCCTCGCTGAATTGAAGTTCCAGTTTCAGATTGAATCCGCGCCCGCACAGTGACCTGGGTCACTCGACATCAAGCCGCGACCCGTTCCTGGGCCGCGATCCGCTCACCCGCCGTGATGCAGAGGCTTCTCCTGGCTCACCGCCCCGCCGTCGCCGCGCTTCAAGCCGGCAAACACTGTGGTCGAAAGCAGCGTCAGGCACGCGAGCACCCAGAATGCCTTGTGAATCCCGTGAATCATCTCCGCCGGTTCTGAGAACGAGCTCTTGGGCAGGAAGAACGCAGTCGTCAGTCCGGCCACGGCTACGCCGAAGCTGATGGCCAGCTGCTGCATTGTGCTGGCGATCGTGCTGGCCTGCGACGTATCCTGCTCCTCGATGTCCGAGTACACCAGCGTATTCATGCTCGTGTACTGCAGCGAAGTAAACCCGCCGTAGAAAAACGCCAGCACCACGATGTACCACACCGGCGTGCGCACGCCGATGGTGGTGAACAGCGCCAGCAGCACGCCGATGATGAGCGTATTCGACACCAGCACGCCGCGGTAGCCCACCGCACCCAGCAGCCGCTTCATGATCGCCTTCATGCTCATCGCGGCCACCGCCTGCGGCATGATCAGCAGCCCCGATTGAATCGGCGTATAGCCCAGTCCGGTTTGATAGAGCAGCGGCAGCAGAAACGGCACCCCGCCGATGCCCAGCCGCGTAAACAACCCTCCGTTCACCGCAGCGCGAAAGGTTCGAATCGCGAACAGCCTGAGTTCAAGCAGCGGGAACGGCAATCCGCGCGCATGAAGCCAGTATCCGCTCAGCAGCGCCGCTGAAATCGTCAGCATGCCGGTGATCTCGCGCGCGCTGAGCGTGTGTTCGCCAAAGACCTCCAGCACATACGAGAGCAGCGCGATTCCCGATCCGAACAGAATCAGCCCCACCGCGTCGAGCGGATGCGTCACTTCCTCGCGATAGTCGGGCAGATGGATGTAGACCATCACCAGCCCCACCAGGCCGATGGGAATATTGAGGAAGAAGATCACGCGCCAGTGCAGGTAGCCCACAATCAAACCGCCCGCGATCGGCCCCAGCATGGGCGCAATCAGCGCCGGAATGGCCACGAAGCTCATGATGCGGATCAGGTCCGACTTGGGAAAGGCGCGCACCAGCGTGAGCCGGCCCACCGGCACCATCATCGCCCCGCCCATGCCCTGTATCATGCGGCACGCCACAAGCAAATGAATGTTGCCGGAGATGCCGCACAACAGCGACCCCAAAGTGAAGATGCCGATGGCCGACGCAAACACCCGCCGTGTTCCGAACCGGTCCGCCATCCATCCGCTGATGGGAATGAAGACTGCGAGGCTGAGCGTGTAACTGGCCAGCACTGCCTTCATGCTGAGCGGCGCCACGCCCAGCGCTTCTGAAATCGCCGGCACGGCCGTATTCAGAATCGTCGTATCCAGCGACTCCATGAAAAAAGCCACCGCCACCAGCCACGGCAGCAGCCGCCGGCTGGCCTCGGAGGGCTCAGGTGAAAGAGCCTCAGCGCGCGCGGTACCAGATGTGCTCATAGAAGTCGAATGCCCGCTCTCAGCAGAGCCGAAGGGAACGCGCACTCGAAAACTCGCGCCCGGCCGCCCATCCCGGCTCTCACGCTACGCTTGCCGAGATGCGCACTTGAGGCCCGTTTTGAATGGCTGCGGCTTCCTCGCTCTTCTTCATCAGCCAGTAGTGGAACCCGTCCACAATCGCCATCAGCGCGGCCTGGTTCATGTCGCTGCTCACGCCCGCGGTGATCCACGGCTCGTGGCCGTCGGCGTGGAAGCTGACCGTCACCCGCACATGCGCGGCCGAATCGTGCGCCGACACATCGAGCGCCGCCACCGTGAAGGTTCCCAGCCGCATCTCGCTCAGCGCCGGATACCATTTGTCCAGCTCGTGCCGCATCGCTTTGGTCAGCGCGTCCACCGGTCCGGTGCCCTCGGCGCGCGCGGTGGCCACGGTCGAGTCGCCCACCGTCAGCGTCATGAAGGCCTGCACAAAGCGGCTCCCGATCTCATCGGACTCATCGAACACGCGCCAGCTTTTCACGCTGAACCAGTTGCGCAGCGTGCCCAGCACCTTCATGCAGGCCAGGCGAAACGAGACCTCGCTGGCCGTAAAGCCGCCGCCCTCGATCATCGCGTGGTTCGTGTCCATCAGCGCCTGCGCCTGCGCTGGATTGAGCGCCACACCCAGCGTCTCCGAAAGCAAAATAATATTGGCGCGGCCCGACTGCGCATTCACGCCGATGGTGGGATTTGAGCCCACCAGCGCCGGATCGCACCACAGATACGCGCCCGGATTCTTGCGCTCGCTTGAACCGTGCATGCCCGCCCAGGTGCCGAACGCGCCCGCGCCCACAATCGGCGCGCCATGCGGCGGCTCCAGGCCAAACGCTCCATACGCTGAGTGCGCCAGGCTGGTAAGCCCGGCCAGAGAGTCCGGCGCAACAAACTCCGCCTCGCCGCGCAACTGCATGCCGCCGATCACGGTGGTCAGGTTCACGTTGCCGCAGCGCTCACCCGTGCCCAGCAGCGTGCCCTGCACCTGCACCGCGCCGGCCAGTATCGCCGCGCGCGTGTTGGCGATGCCCAGCCCGCGGTCGGTGTGGCCGTGAAAGCCGAACTCCGTCTGCGGGTACTCGCGGACCAGGCTGCCAATGACCGCTGAAACCTCTTCGGGGCTGGAGCCGCCGTTGGTATCGCACACGATGATGCGGCTCACCTGCTGGCGCACGCACTGCTTGTTCAACTGTTTGAAATAGTCGAGGCTCAAGCGCGCAAAATCCGCATCGCAGGGATTGCCGTTTTCTCTGCGTCCGCAGTTGGCATCCATCGCGTGCTCGAGGTCGACAATCACTTCAAGCCCGTGCGTCTGCAGGCAGTCGATCGTCTCCCACGTCATGAGCAGATTCTCTTCGGGCGTGGTTTCAAGCGAGCGCATCACGTCCAACAGGCGCGACTTGACCACCACCACCGCCACCGGAACCCGCCGCTTGTGGTTGAGAATGAACTGCACGTCGGGCCACTCCTCTACCTTTGCGCCGCGCCCGCGCGTACGGCCAAAGAGGGCCAGCTTCATGGCGCCCGTATCCACGTTCGCCAGGGCCCGCGTCAGGTCGCCCACAAACTGGTTTGCGCCGGCGAAGCCAATCTCCGCGTACTTCACGCCGAAGGCCGCCATGCGCTCCAGCAGCATCACCGCGTTGGGCACTGAGATCTCCAGGTTGGGCTGCTGCAGCCCGTCCCGGAGACTGGTATCGAACAGTTCCACTTTTCTCGCCATTTGCTCGTTCATCTGCTCCTGCGCTTTCTACTCTTATTCCATCACAAAGCTGGCGCCACTGTGGCCTGGCCCAGCGCTGCCGCCCCGGCTCCAACCTCCTGGTCCTTGTACTGCAACTGGTAGAGCTTCCAGTAGAGGCCGCGGCGCGCCAGCAGCTCCTGGTGCGAGCCCATCTCGCGCAACTGGCCCTTGTGCATCACTAAGATCGTCTCTGCCCGCTGCACGGTAGAGAGCCTATGGGCAATGAGCACGCTGGTCCGGCCTTCCACCATCCGCTCCAGCGCGCCGCGGATGCGCAGCTCGGTATCGGTGTCCACGCTCGACGTTGCCTCGTCGAGAATAAGGATGCGCGGATTGTAGGCCAGCGCGCGTGCAAAGTTGATGAGCTGCTTTTGCCCCGTCGAAAGCGAGTTGCCGCGCTCACGCACCGGCTCGTCGAATCTGTTGGGCAGGCTCTCGATGAAGTCGATCACGTTGACGTCGGTCGCCGCGCGCCGCAATCCCGCTTCGTCAATTGCCTGGTTGCCCAGGCGGATATTTTCGCCCAGCGTGCCGGTGAACAGGAATGGGTCCTGCAGCACCACGGCAAAGTGCTGGCGCAGAGCGGTCAGATCGTGATCGCGCAGATCCACTCCGTCCAGAAGGATGCGCCCCGCGGTCACGTCGTAAAAGCGCATCATCAGGCTGGTGAGCGTGGTTTTGCCCGCGCCGGTGTGGCCCACAATGGCCACCGTCTGCCCCGGCTCGATGGTGAAGGAGACATCCTTGAGAATCCACTCGATCTCGGCGATGGCCGCCAGAGCAGCGGCGCTCGCATCCGATCGCACCGCCCGCTCCACCGCCGCTCGCTGCTCGTCAGTCAGCTTCTGATAGGTAAACCAGACATGCTTGAACTCGATGCGGTTCGAGCCGTCGCCGGCAACGGGATTTGCGGGGCTCACGATCTCCGGCGCTGTATCGAGCAGCTTGAAGATCCGCTCGCAGGCGGCCATGGCGGCCTGCAGGATGTTGTACTTGTCGCTCAGGTCCTGGATGGGCCGCCAGAACCGCTGCGAAAACTGGATGACCATGGCCAGCACGCCGATGGTCACCGAGCCGCGCGCCAGCACGCTGAAACCTCCACGCCACACCACCAGCGCAATGGCAATGGAGGACAGGATCTCCACGGCCGGGTAATAGAGCGCGTAGGCCAGGATGGTGTCTTTAAAGGCCACCATGTGCTGGCGGTTGACCTCTTCAAAGTCGTTGTAGGCGCGCTTTTCGCGGTTGAAGAGCTGCACCACGCTCATGCCGGTCACGTGCTCCTGCGTGAAGCTGTTGATGCGCGCAATGGCCGTGCGCACGCGGCGGTAGCTCTCCCGCACGTGGTCGCGGAAGATGCGCGTGACGATGAAGATGAGCGGCAGCACGGCAAAGGCCAGCAGCGCCAGCCACCAGTTGATGGCGAGCATCACCACGGCCATGATCGAGAGCGTGAAGAAGTCGTTCACGATGGCCAGAATGCCGTCGGTGAACATTTCATTGACCGCGTCCACGTCGGAGGTGAGGCGCGTCACCAGCCGGCCCACTGCGTGGGTGTCAAAGAAGCCTACGTGCATCCGCTGCATGTGGCGGAAGATGTCGCGGCGAAGATCGAACATGATCTTCTGTCCGATCCACTGCATCAGGTAGGTTTGGACAAACTCAAACAGATACGCGGCCACGAGCGCGCCGAAATAAACGGCCGCGAGATCCGTGACTCCCTGAATTGGATCGGCCGGCAGCGCCCGCGCCAGCGGGCTCGAGTGCGCCAGCCAGTGAGCCACCACGCCGGAAGCGTCACCGGCTGCCAGCTTGGGAGCTAGATATCGGTCAACCGCCACCATCATGAACAGCGGCCCTAGAACGTCGCACAGCGATTTGAGGCAGACGGCGATGGAAGAGACAGTGGCCTGCACCCAGTAAGGGCGCACGTAACGGACGAGCCGCCGCGCCAGCCGCGAGTCGTAGACCTTGCCGATCGGATCTTCGTCCGGCTTGCGGGCCGGCTGCTGGCCGGTGTTGCGCGGCTTGTTCTTCTCGTCGTCGGCCATGGGCGGGTTGCAGGGCTTCCTGCTTTATTGTACGGGGAACTGTGGTTTGAGACAGACTTCCGGGCGCCTGCACGTCGGGTTCCACGTCTACAGATGGACCCTGCGGCGTTTTCGTCGCAAAAACACATGGGTTTGGGCCGACGGAAGCTGGCGAAAGATCGGCCTACATCCGAACCAATGATGCGAAATTCGTGCTGAAATGAGCCCGAAAACGGACAAAATAGCGCAAGAAAACGGCCCCAGGGATTTCTCCCTGGGGCCGTTGCGGCTTGGTTGAGCCGGTTGGTTAGAACTCCAAGCGCAGGGTGAGCTGAATCTGGCGAGGCGTCCAGTACGAAGAGCTGAGGCCGTTCGGCTGGTAGGCTATTTCGCCGGTTGTTGTGTTGGGGTTCGTGTAGCCCTGAATGTTGAGCGCGTTGAAGGCGTCAGCATTGAAGCGCAGAGCCGC
Organism: Occallatibacter sp.; assembly: GCA_049677625.1. GTDB lineage: Bacteria > Acidobacteriota > Terriglobia > Terriglobales > Acidobacteriaceae > Telmatobacter. The sequence goes on from JBAUCP010000314.1 coordinate 6,567, forward strand.
TTTCTCGCTAATCGGGAAGACCTTGAAGACCGAGAGGTCGACGTTGTAGTTGAAGGGACCGTTCAGGATCGTTCGCGAGTAGGGGTTGTCGCCGAAGTTGCTGGGCGAAGGCGTGAACGCGATGTTGTTGAACGTGCCCGTTGGACCAACGACGTTCACGTTGTTGTTACCTGCGATCGGGTTGATGGGCGACTCATAGGCCGGGCTGGAGGCCTGACCGACCACGTAGCCCGAGGGCAGCCCGGTGATCTTGCCCATTTGCGCTGCCGTCGGCAGGATGAAGCCGTTGTACCACAGCTTCCTTTTCTGGCAGACGCCGGTGCAATCGGTCACGGTAACGCCATTTTTGTAGAGCTTGAATTTGTTCGTGGCGCCCCAGTTCGAATAGGTGGGAGCAAAGGTCTGGGAGACAACCTGGCCGGCGCCCGCAATCTGCCATCCGCCCACGGCCTCATCCTCCCACTTGTTCACACTACCCAGGTAGCGCTTGCCGCGCCCGAAGGGAAGATCGACGATGCCGTTGAAGGTGATGTGATGGAACGGAATCGCGGTATCGGGCTTGTACTCCTGCCAGTAAATCAGCTTGTGATATTCCTGCCAGGGCAGGGTTCCCGTAGGCGCGGCCGGAGGAAGGGATGGCGCAGTGATGACTCCGCCGGCGTTGGCCGCGGTATAGGACGTACCCGCAGCGATGGGAAGCACGCCGAGGAAGTTGGCTGCCGGGTACACGGTGCCGTCGCGGAAGTAGTTACCGCCCAGGCGGAAGGCCTTGGACCAGACATAGGCGACCTGGTAGGCGATGCCGTGGTGGAACAGGCGCTGATAGTTAACCTGCAGCGCGTTGTCGTTGGACCAGCCGTCCTTCACATCCCAGGTGCTGTTGCCCCAGGTTGTGGTGTCGTACGGACGGGTCGAGATATAGCTGTTTGCGGAGCTGGCCGCCGTATCCTGGGTCATGTCCCAGAGGAACTGCTGGGAGCTGCTCGCCGTGGTGTTGTTGTAATAAAAGTAGTGGTCGAGGTTGGTGGCGTGGTCCCAAAGGTAGGTGACACGCAACGCTGCGTTGCCCTTGAGCGGCTGCTCAATGGTGAAGTTCATCTGGGTCACGAAGTCCGGCGGCACGGACTGTGAGTTGCTCCACGGCGCCACGCCGGGGGTGATCGAATTGATGGAAGCGCTGTTGACGTTGTTCGTGCTGTTGGCTCCCATGACCGGCAGGAAGCCACTCATCGTGGTGCCGGTTTGCGACCATGTCTGAGTACCGTTTTGCCCGTAACGCAACTGAGCATTGGCAATACCGTCGGTCTGGTTGGAGTTGTCGAAGTTCTGGGAGTAGCTGGCGACCAGCGGGTTGTTACCCATGGGGTTCTTGATGAAGCTGCGGGTCGGCATGGGATAGATATACCGGCCGTACGCTCCACGGATGACGGTGCCGCGCTTGGCGCCAAGGGGCTGCCAGGCAATGCCGACGCGCGGGCTGAAGTTGAAGGGGTAGTTACGCATCAGCGTCGAAGGCCATCCCGCCTGCTGCGGCGTCTCGTACTTTGCCCCGTTATTCATCATGTTGGTGATAATCGCCTGGGTGGTGTAACCCCGCTGAATCAGGGTAGCCGGCGAAACCTGAAGAACCATTGCGTCGTTCTTCAGATCGAAGCTGTTGTAGGTTCCGGCCGCGGTATAGGTCGCCGGATGATCTTCCCAGCGGAAGCCCAGGTTAACGGTCAGAGTTCTGCCCACGCGCCAGTTGTCCTGGAAGTAGCCGTCGATCTCCATGTCGTGGAACTTGGAGTAGGGCGGTTCCTGGGTGACGGAGTACGAAGAAACGTTGCCCAGGTATGCGTCGGGATCATCGCCGCCGGTGTTGGGCGCGGGCGTGGTGGTGCCGTTCAAGGAGAGTGAAGTACCCAGGCCACCGAAGCTGATGTTATCGGCTGATTCATCGGGCAGCCAGCCAAAGTGCTCATGACGGTAGCGGCCGCCAAACTGGAACTGATGCTTGCCATGCGTATAGGTGATGTTGTCGTCGATGTTCGCGACGATCTGGCTGATACCGTAAATGAACTGCGTTCCACCGTATCCCCATAGCTGATTGAGCAACTGGCCGGAGCCGATGGAGGGGAACCCGCCCTCGCCGAAGTTGTTGGGCGTGCCAAGAACCTTCTCGAGGTCGGCGAACGGCGTGCCGCCAGCGAAGTTGTGCTGGGCCATCCACTGCTGGCTCACGATGAGCTCATTAAAGAAGTTGGGCGAGAAGACGTGCGTGTAGCCGAGAGCTGCAGCGAATTGAGATGAGGGGTTGATGGCTACGCCAGTCGCCTCGGCCGGAAGACCGTCAGCTTTAAGCGTGGTGGGATTGTTCAGGTTGGTGTTGGTGTAGTTACGCAGCGAGATGTTGGTGAGATTGTTGTTGGTGTAGCGCAGATACGCGCGATTGTTCTCGTTGAACTCGTGGTCGAGGCGGAAGGTGATGGTGGGAACCACCACGAAGGTCGGGTTGATGGCCGTAAGGTTGCCGTTAAGAATTGAGCCGGCGGCTGCCGAATTGCCCGCATTTTGAGCAAGCATCGGATTGTTGCTGTTGGTGGGCAGCGGCGTGATGTCGTAGATGATCTTCATGGTCGGCGAGAGTCGCGATGAAGCGATCTGGTTGTTGCCCGGATCGCCGAGAGTGCCGTTACCGAGTGGGGCGCGGCAGTACTGGTTGGCTACGCCTGTGCCGTTGCAGTTGGCAGATGCCTGCGTGGTGTTCGGGTCGTAGAGCTGCTGGTAGACGCCGGAGCTGTTGGTGTACCAGCTGAAGTCACCGTTGCGCTCCTGGGTATTGGGCACGTCGACGATTTCGTTGGAGGGGTTGGCCAGCGAATACCGCTCGTAAGCAAAGAACCAGAAGCTCTTGTCCTTGCCGTGGTAGACGTGCGGCAGGATGATGGGCCCGCCAGCCGAGGCGCCGAACTCGTTGCGCACCAGGTGAGGAGCCACAAAAGAAGCAAGGTTGTTGCGGTTCTTGGCGATGCCGATGCCGTTGTTACGGGCCGTCTCAAACGCCGAGCCGTGCAGCGAGTTGGTGCCCGACTTGGTGGTGATGATGGCCGTGCCGGGTTCGGAGTACTGTGCGCTGGTGTTGGTGGTTTCAACGCGTACTTCCTGGACCGAATCGGGGTCGGGAGCCTGGGTCTGGGCGAGGTTCATGCCGCCAAACTGGCGGTTGGAGAGCGTCACGCCGTCGGCGACGTACTCCAGCGCCTCGCCCATCAGGCCATTGGCGCGGGTTCCGTTGCTCTCCAGGCCGGGAGTGGCTTCGCCAGCCAGCGTGATCAGCGTGCGGCCGTTCATCGGCAGCTGATTGATGCGGCTGGCCTCGAGCGTGGACGCGATGGTGCCGTTGTCGGTAGTGGTCAACTGGACGGTGTCGGCGGCCACCTCAACCTGCTGGGTGACGGCGCCCGTGCTCATGGCCGGGTTAATCTCGGCGCTCTGCGCCACCTGCAGCTCGATCGAAGTCTTGTAGGACTTCATGCCGGGCGCGGTGACCGTGACGGTGTAGGTGCCCGTGAACAGTTCCGGCACCTGGTAGAAGCCCACGCCGTTCGATTTCGCGTCGGAGGCGACGTTGGTGCCCTGGTTGACTACGTGGATCAAAGCGCCGGGAATTACGGCGCCCGTGGAGTCGGTTACGGTGCCCTGAATGGAACCGGCGCCGCTTTGCGCCACCGCCGCCGGGGCGCAAAGCGCGAGCGCGACCGCCGCCACGGCGAGCAGGTGAAGATTCCATTGAAGGATGGTTTGCGGCAGACTTCTGGCTAACGTTTTCATTCTATTTGGTCACTCCTCAACAAAAGTGGTTACCGAGCTCTGCTTGAACGGAAATCCGATTGCCGGCCGCCGTGCCTAACTAAAAGAAGGCGAACGTGCATCGGAATACCGCGCTGAGATATGGATCGGGGATCAGTTCCCGGCTATATCTGAGCATCTTCGAACAAAACAGCCCGCAGAAAAATGCTTCGGCTTCGGCTTCGTAAACGATGACGCTGCTTACGCGTAAACCTCACACTCTCCTGATGGACGCCCAAGAGTAAAGCCGTTTTGGAATGACTGTCAAGAGTAAAAAACAAAGCGTAACTAGTCGATAGCTACGCGAGGAGAAAATGGCGCAGAATGCGCTATTTACGGGCTTCGGATTTGGCGTTGGCACCGGCCGCGGGCTGGTCGTTAAGCGGTTGTCCAGGCGGCTGAGGCGGCTTCTGATTGGCCGCCGGGCTGGAGACGCCCATGCACATGAGCATGTAACCAAAACCCTTGCGCAACTGATCGATCACGCTCATGATTCCACTTCCCTTCCGCTTTGCTAAGGTCGCCGATTCCCGCAGTTCTAACGGTTCTTTTCCGGGACCGTTTCCGCGCCTGGA
>JBAUCP010000315.1:0-15359 GCA_049677625.1 Occallatibacter sp.
GTCGGAGATCGAGGACGAGACCATCCTGGTGCCGTTCTCTGTGGCCCGCTACTTTACCGGAACCGAGCGCGTCAACCAGATTTATTTTTCCATGCGCAACATGGCTGAGGTCCCTGATTCCGCCAAAGAGATTGTGCGCATCGTCAGTTCGAGTCCGCGTCACCGTCCCACCTCGGTTTACAAGGCGCAGACGCTGGGCGATCTGCTGACCACCGCCGCCGAAATCGCTGACGCGCTCACCGTGGTGCTGGTGCTCGTGGCCTGCGTTACGCTGGCTGTGGGCGGCGTGGGCATCATGAACATCATGCTGGCCAACGTGCGCGCGCGGATTCGCGAGATCGGTATTCGCAAGGCCATGGGCGCAACCTATCGCGAGATCAAGCTGCAGTTTCTTACTGAAGCCATCATCATCTCGCTCACCGGCGGCGTGGTGGGCACCATCGCGGGCCTTACGCTGCCTCTCTCGATCCGCCTTTTCACAGACTACGCGCTGCCATTCTCGTGGTGGTCCGTGACGATCGCGCTTACGGCGGCCACACTGGTCGGCGTCATCTTCGGCACGGTCCCGGCCACGCGCGCCGCGCAGATGGACCCGGTGGAGGCCCTTAAGTATGAGTAGTGACGTATGAACGATCTCGAACGGATAGAAAAAGACGACGCAGCCCAAGAGCGCTCGCAGGGCCCGAGCCTTACGCTTTTTTACAGCCTCATCGCACTCGCGCTTGTCGCAGCCATCGGCTTCGCCGCGCTGATCGTGCTGCCGTTCTACCGCAGGCGGTAGTGCATTGCCCATAAAGCTCGCATCATAAATGCGTTGTCATCCTGCGCGAAGTCCGCCGCGGCGGACGCAGTCGAAGGACCCGCTTTTCGGGATGTTCGATTCACTCAATTAACTTCAGAGACACCACACAAGCAGCCATGCCATTGAAGCGAATCAACCCGGCTCACTGTGGCTGCCGCCCATCTCCGCGCGCTCCGCAATCAACACAGGGATTCCATCCACGATAGGGTAAGCGCGGCCGCAGCTCGTGCACACCAGTTGCCCATCTCCAAGACGCAGATCCCCGCAACACGCCGGGCAAGCCAGCCGATCCACAAGAGCCGGGTCCAATTTCAATTGCGGCGCGGGCATGGGCTTCCTACGGGAACAACCGGCCTCTGTCTACTGAATCGTCGCGTCGGGGCCGTCGGGATGGGGCGATTGGCTGCGCTTGGGGCGGCTGGCAAACTCGTGCTCGATGCGCTGGTTGGTGCCGGCGCGGGCAAACTCATAGGCCACGCGAATGCCGTTGTAGATTGCGTTGTCGTTCGACGAGCCGTGGCCGATGATGCACACACCGCGCACGCCCAGGAGCGGCGCGCCGCCATATTCCGTGTAGTCCAGCCGGCGGCGAAAGTCGTTGAACGCGCGGCGCGAGAGCAGCGCTCCCACCTGCGCCGTCACGGTCCTGGTAAGCGACTCGCGCAGCACATCGCGCACAAAGCGCCCAATGCCTTCGCTGGTCTTCAGCGCCACATTGCCTACGAATCCGTCGCAGACAATCACGTCCGCGTGGCCGTTGAAGATGTCGCGCCCCTCCACGTTGCCTATGAAATGAATGGGCAGCGCCTTCAAGAGCGGCAGCGCTTCGCGGGTAAGGTCGTTGCCCTTGGTCTCTTCCTCGCCAATCGAGAGCAGCCCCACGCGCGGCTGGTGAATCTTGAGCACGCTGCGGGCATACATCTCGCCCATCACGGCGAACTGTTCCAGGTTGTGCGCCTTGCAATCCACGTTCGCGCCCACGTCCAGCAGCACGCAGGGATTGCCCTTCGAAGTCGGCATGGGTGTGGCCAGCGCCGGCCGGTCCACGCCCGGCAGGGCGCCCAGCACCATCTTGGCCGTAGCCATGGCCGCGCCGGTGTTGCCGGCCGTCACAAAACCCGCGGCCTTGCCTTCGCGCACCAGCTTCAGGCCCACGCGCATCGAGCTGTCGCGCTTGGTGCGCACCGCATGCGCCGCCTTCTCGTCCATCCCGATCCGTTCGGATGCGTGGTGAATGACGATGGGCAGCTCTTCGTTTTCGAGGTGCTCGTCCAGCAGATCGTGGAGTTCGGGCTTGGGTCCCACCAGGTGTACGCGCACGGGTAGCGCGCGGCAGGCAAGGATCGCCCCCCGGATCTCCGGTTCGGGAGCCTTGTCGGAACCCACTGCGTCAAGCGCGATGTCGTAGAGCATAGCTCCCGATCTTACTTGGCTGCTTCTTTAACGTCCAGAACGGCACGGCCCTTGTATGTTCCGCACTTGGGGCAAGCGCGATGAGGCAGCTTTTTCTCGTGGCAGCTGGGGCAATCGGAGAGCCCGTTGGCGGTCAGAAAATCGTGAGAGCGGCGGAGCGCGGTGCGGCGCGTGGAGTGGCGCCTTTTCGGATTCGGCATGACTACAATTCCTTTCGTTTCTGCTCCGCCCGCCTGCCCTTCGCACCCGAAAGCGGCATGGCGCCGTATCTTGACGATCGCAGGGGCGGAACACCCTCAAATTCCCGGAGGGTTCTGATTCTTCAGGACTTGATCCGGCCTTGCAACCCAGACAGAGCCTCCCAGCGAGGGTCGCTCGGACCCACATCGCAGGAGCAGGGCTGGCTGTTCCGGTTTGCACCGCAGCGCGGGCAAAGTCCCTTGCAGTCGGGCTTGCACAGCGTCCTGACCGGCAGAGACAAAAGCACCTGCTCGCGCAGCACATCCTCAAGCGAAAGACTGTCCTTTTGATAATAACCGATTTCCGTTTCCGGCGCAGTAATCGAGCGCTCCGGAGCCTCGGAATCGGCCTCCACGGGCCGGAAGATCAGGTCGAACTCGGCTGCCAGCGGAACCTCGACCGGCTCCACGCACCGCGCGCAGGGGGCCAGGAATTTGCCGGAAAACTGGCCCTTGAGGCGAATGTCGGCAACAATATCCTTGGGACCCCGGTGCTCGTGGATCACCTCAGCCCGGCCAGAGGCGGCCAGCGCCCCGGCCTGCTCGGCCTCTTCCCCAAAATCGATGGCTCCCGGCGGCAATGCCAGGTCGAACTCGACCGGCTCCCGCTCAAGCTCGCTAACTTTGAACTCCATACTATGAGCCTAATTGAGCAGCAACGATTAGGGAATACCCAACCCGGTGCCGGGACCTACTGCTGCTGCTCCGTCTGCAACCCTCCATCCGGCACCAGAACCACATCACACGTGGTACCCATCGAGCAGCTCACCACCGCGCTGCGCAGCAGATGCGCCTTGGAATCAGGCGGCAGCAGATCGGCAAACTTCATCTTGTCGAGCGCCGGCTTGATGCCTGCAATGTGCGTCTCGCCCGACATCTGCTGCGACTCGATCACGCCGGCGGTCGTAACCTCCAGCCGGAACGTCCCCCAGCCGCTCGTACCTGCGGGCTTGGCAACTTTGAAAGTACGCAGATCCTGCAGCGCCTGCGTCCCCGTCTCGGAGCGCTCCTTGGCGCCCGCCGTCTTCAGCCTCTGCACGCTCTCGGTGATGTGCGCGTGCACGTCCTCGGGCGTCGTGCTATTGCACGCAGTCTGTGCAAAGCCGTAGGCCGTCAGAGCCTCATCCTTTTGACCCATGGCCTCGTAGAGCTGACCAAGATGATCGCCGATCTCCGCGCGCAGCGATGCACGCCAGGCGGCGGTCAGCAGCGGCTTGGCCTCATCCAGCTTACCCTCGCGGAACAGAATCCAGCCCAACGTGTCCCACGAGGCAGTCAACAAGTTGGCCTGCGCAAATGCGCCGCTGTTGGCCTGATCGGTGGTGATGTCGGCGCTCTTTTCTTCGAGCTTCGAGATGCTCTTGCGCGAAGTATCCTCAGCCAGTGCAAGGTCAGTGCCGGCCTCGCTCAGCATGTATGCGGCGTCATTCAGCAGCCCAGGATCGTCCGTGCCATCCAGCACGCTTTTGGCAGCCGCGACCGCTTCATCATTCCTGTGCAGGTGAATCAGAGTATCGCTGATCTGCAGCTGAAGAGTACGATTGTCAGGATTCTGGTCCGCTGCCTTCTCGAGCGTCTTGAGCGCCGCGTCGTAGTCCGCCGCTTTGGTTTCGAGCGACACCAGATACTGCGAGAGCCGCAGATCGCCGTTGTGATGATCGAGATATTGCTGAACCGTCTGCCGCGCGGCCACTGAGTCCCCGCTCTTGTCCTCCACTGCGGCCAGCGAGCCCACCGCCATCTGGTTGTCCGGGTGCAGCGAGAGCTCCTTGCGGAAGTCGGTCTTCGCCTGCTCGTAGTCGCGGTCTTCCATCTCGGCGATAAACCCGTACCCGTTCCAAAGATTCTCTTCCTCCGGATTCTTCGCCTTCGCCTTGTCTAGCATCTCCTTTGTGCCGCCCCAGTCTCGCGCCATCATCGTCTGCATGGCGAGCTTCATCAGGTCATCTGCAGAAGCATTCGCGGGAACCTCGACGTAGGGCGCACTGGTCGCGGTGGCGTCAGCGGGCTCGGGGGCCAACTTGATCACGACCGTATTCCTGTCTTTCGATATCACTTCGGATGGCGTGTTGGGGACAGGCTTTGGCGTCGTTGTTACGGTTGTCTTCGGTGCCTGCATCAGCCGTATCCAGGCCTCTGAGTTGAGGCTGATGTCCTTGGTGAAGCTCTCGTACTGTTTCCAGTCGGCCTTGGGAACCTTGGTCTTGAGCACAACAATCTCCCGCTCGGCGACGATCTCGTTGCCTTCGTAGCGGTAGGTCTTGTCAAAGGTGGCGAAGTCGGTCTTCACGTGGATCGGGTCGGGCAGATCGGGCCTGAAGCTGTCGGGGAGCTGAATGCGCGAGACCGCCGTCAGCGAGCGCGGCGCCCCCAGGTCGATGTCTTCCTGCGGCGCAGTCGTATCGCTGTCGAGCGCCGTGAACTCGAGCGATGGAAACAAGGGAACAATGAGCTTGTTGTCCCAGTCCCCGAACGGGTGCCGCGCGTAGTCGTAAGTGAGCACCATGGGCGCCCCCGGGTCATCGGCGTTCTTAAACTGCGTATCGCTGGTTGTTCCGCCAAAACCCATCGCCGATGAGAGGTATTGCGAGGCCTTGTCCCAGTCGGCGGGAGCGATGCTGCGGGCGGCAGCCCGGATCGCCACTTCATCGTCGTCGCGATAGATCGCCGTCATCTTGGCCGTCATCTTGCCCTCGGCATCCAGCGTGCCGGCGGCCTCAAACCTGGCCGTAAACGGATAAGGCGCACTGGCCGGCGTGGCCACCAGTTCGGCCGGTCCGCTGGCCGGCACAACCAGCGCTTTCTGATCGCGGATCACGGCGCTCAGATACTGGTAGGGCGCGCTCAGCGGCGTGCTGTCGAGCCAGATGCGCCCACCGGGCAGGTTGACCGTCGTAATCACATGGTTGAACACCGCCGGCGAAGGAACTTCGGGCACCGGCGCGATCCCGGCGCCGATGAGCGCAGGAGCGGTGGAGAATCCCTTGGCATGCAGCAGCGCTTCGAGCAGCGTGTCCTTGTCTTTGCAGTCGCCGTACTGATCCGCCAGAACCTCCGCCGCGGCGTGCGGCTGGTAGCGGCCAATTCCGAAATCGATGCCTACGTAGCGTGTCTGGCCTGAGACGTACTCGTAGATCGCGCGCACCTGGTCTTCCGGCGTCTTGGCGCCGGCAGTGAGCGCATCCGCCTTGGCGCGCAGCGCGTCGTTGGGCTCGGCCTGCTTGAGCGCCAGGCTCCGATACCAGTCGCCCACCTCCGCCCAGCTATGAAAGGTTGTCCAGGCCACGGAGGGCAGCTTGCGCCCGTCGGCGTCTTCGTCGGGATCCTTGGGAGCCGGCGGAGGCGTCGAATCGTCGGCGGTTCTTTTAGGCGCCGTCACCAGTTGCGCCACCTCCCAGCTATAGATCTTCCGGCCATTCTGGTCCGTGACCGTCGGCTTGTGGTTCGGACTCCACACCTGTATATACTTGTCCGCGGGCACGTCGAGCGTGAGCGTCTCCGCCAGCACCAGCAGCGTGCCAGGCGCGGTAAAGTGGTCGGCGCCCCAGAACTCTCCAGGGGCCTCGGCCTTGTTGATCGCAGTATCAACCTCATACTCCAGCGTGTCGCCCGGCGAAAGCGAGCGCACCGGCAGATGCTTCTCCTTGAGATCGCTGTAGAGCGGGGCTTCGCGGGTCACATCCGCGGGCATGTCAATGGCGTCTGCCGGGGGCGTATCCACCGTGGTGCCGTCGGCTTTGTGCACGCGCACAAATTTGATCTGCGGCGTCTCGCTGGCCGAGGCATAAGCAAACGCCAGAACCCCGAACTGCTGTGCCGCACCCTCGGACTGCACGCGCATCCTCACATGAAGATCGCGCTCGCCCGTGCCGTCCGCGTTCATCCGATAGGTAGTCTCAAACCGCTCAAATACCAGCGCTTCATTCCGGTAGGGATCGGTGGCAGATGGTTTGGGGGCAGGTGATTGGGCGGCTGGCGGCGCAGGCTGCACCTGCGCATGACAAGCAAGGGGAATAACCGGAAGGGCCCAGGCAAAAATAACAGCAGCGGAGCGCATACCGGGATAGTAATACGAAATGCGCTCAACGAACGCAGGAACAAAGCCGAAGCCTGCCTCGGGAACCCGGGAATCCCCATCAAGCCGGATTCACGGTCGATGGAACCGGCCCTCCAGTACGCCCTTCATCAGGATGTGCCCATCCATTGCCTTCTCCACATCTGCCTGGGTGGCGTCAGGCCCCAGGTTGAGCTTGGTGTCCAGCGCGAACAACTCGAAGGTGTAGTGGTGATAAGGGCCAACCGCCGCCGCGCCCATGCCCATGTAGCCGGGCTTCTTTCCCTGATTGAGCGCCTGGATGGAGCCGTCTGGAAGCTGCGCCTGCGCAGGCACACCCTCAGGCAATTCGCGGGCTGTTCCCGGAATGTTGAAGATCATCCAGTGCAGAACCTGGCTGGTGGACTTCATCAGCGATGTGTCGGGATCGTGGAGAATCAGCGCAAAGCTCACCGTCCCGTCCGGCACATAATCCCATGTCAGGTGCGGCGAGACGGCGGCGCCATCGGCAGCCATGGTGTACTTGTTGGGAATAATGCCGCCGTCTTCAAAGGCCGTAGTACTCAGCGTCAGCCTCGGTTTTGTCGGCGCGGAAGCTGGCGCGGTCTGGACCGGCGTCTGAGCCGGCGTTTGCGCCATCGATCCGATGGCCGAGAGCAGGAACAGGCTTGCAATCCATGTCTTCATCATTTGACTTTCTCCTCAGCGTGAGAGTTGGGCCGCCGGCAGCCGCGCCGCAAGGCAGAGAATGCTCCCGGCGATTGTATCGAAGGGAGTGAGCGATTCAAGATAAATTCACATAGAAAGACGCGCCGCAAATTGCGTGAATCGCCCCAGGACACGACCTGAATCCCATCGGGTATGATCGGTGTGACGGCCGCTCGACCGTTCGCCCGAATCCCAAATCCCGAGGCATCTTTCCATGAAATTTCACGGTTCACTTGTCTTTTGCGCCGCCTTGGCCGGCGCTCTGCTGCCCGCCGCATCGCTCTCTGCTCAGCAGGTCATCACCGGGCCCGCCGCATTCGCTGACTGGAGCCAGCAAAAGCCGGGCACGATGCGCAAGGTTACCGCAGCAGATCTGCCCGCGCCTTTCACCACTGAATCGGTAGACAACGGTCCGACCGTGATCGCCAAGCCCAAGGATGCCTGGCCCATCGCTCCGGCCGGCTTCAAGGTCGAGCTCTACGCGGGTGGCGATTCCGCCGCACCCATGCAGCGCGCTGACGACACTAGGCAGACTTATGGCCCCACCTCCGGCACATTCGTCATGCCCCGGATCATCCGCACCGCGCCAAATGGCGACCTGTTCGTGGCCGACTCCCAGGCCGGGTCCATCTTCGTGCTGCGCGGCGTCACCGCTGAGGGCAAGGCGCAGACGGTGAGCGAGTTCGCCAGCGGCCTCGACCACCCCTTCGGCATCGCGTTTTATCCCTCCGGCCCAAACCCGAGGTGGATCTATGTTGGAACCGCAACCCAGATCCTGCGCTTCGCGTACAAGTCCGGCGATCTGAAGGCCGCAAACAACACGCCTGACGTCGTTGTGCCCGAAATCCCCGGCTACGCGCAGTTGCGCGGCGGCGGCCACTGGACCCGCGACGTGGTCTTCACCGCCGATGGCCAGCACCTGCTCGTCTCCGTGGGCAGCGGCTCCAACATCGACGACCCGGACACCCACCCCCGCGAGTTCCACCGCGCTGACATCCTCGAATTCACACCCGACGGCAAGTTCGTCGAGGTCTATGCTTCCGGCATCCGCAACTGCGTGGGCGAGGCCATCAACCCTATCACCGGCCAGCTCTGGTGCTCGACCAACGAGCGCGACGCTCTGGGCAGCAACCTGCCTCCCGACTACGTGACCCACATTGAGGAGGGCGGCTTCTACGGCTGGCCCTGGTACTATATCGGCGACCACAAGGATCCGCGGCTGCCTCAGCCCTGCGCGGACGGAACCGGCCCCAATCCGCAGTTGACCACGCCGCTCTCCGCGCTGGACGCCGTGAGCTGCAAGCGCGTCGATATCAGCTCCAAGGTCCTCACGCCCGACGTTCTGGTGCAGCCGCACATGGCCTCGCTGGAGGTGACCTTCTATCCCGGCCAAACGGCCAACTTCCCTGCCGGGTTCGAGGGCAACGCATTCGCCGCGGAACACGGTTCCTGGAACCGCGCCCGCCGCGGCGGCTATGAGGTCATCATGATTCCCATGCAGGACGGCAAGGCTCTGGGCGAGTACGAGGACTTTCTCACCGGGTTCGTGACCGCCGACGGCCAGGTCTGGGGCCGGCCGGTAGGTGTTGCCGTGGGCCACGATGGCGCGCTCTATGTAACGGATGACGGATCGCGCAGCGTCTGGCGCGTGGTCTACACCGGGAAATAGTCATTCATGGCCCTTCGGTTCACGACCAGGCATGGAAACAGGCATGGAAATGGGGTATAGGTCGCCACTTTTTGAGTAAGCCCGGCTCCGTTCCCCCGGAGGGGGAGCCGATAGTAGCCCAGGACAAGCGGAGCGCAGTCCTGGGACAGCAGCCCATCTGAATCCATGCGCCCCGGCGGGGCGGCACGAATCGCGCCAGAGGCCGCGCCGGCGCCTTTTTGCGCGGTATTTTTCGAAGGGGCCTGGAGGGTGCACTGCCGCCGATGTTTCATCCGCCATACAACACCGCGGAGAAGGAAACACCGGCAGCTCAAGCAGGGTCTGGATCGCCCTCACCGTGGCCCTGATCGTGATCGCCTCAGTGCTCCTCATGCGCTGGCAGCGCGATTCGGCGCGCCTCGCGCACACGGAAAGCCCCGCAGCTGCCGGTTAAATCTTCGCGCAGCGGTCGATGTTATTCAACTTCGCCGCCGCAGGCCCATGCAGATTGGCGGCTGGCGGAGCCCGAAGAATACGCGCGGTTGGGCCGCAATCCCGGAATCGCGGCGGTACTAAGACCTTCTTAAGAAAACATTCCCACTCAAGCCATGCGGGATTTCGCCGATAAAACCAACGAACCGCCTATAGCAGTTCTTCAATTGATGTACCCCGAAAGCAGGATGCCGCGTGGCTTTTTTCCCAAGAAAAAGCCACCCTGCACGAAACGCACAAGGGCACGCGAATTGGAGAACTGCTCAAAGAACGGGTCTCCGCATGTCTTTCCTTCGCAACCTGCCCATTTCAAGAAAGTTCCTTTACGCCTTTGGCGCCGTGTGCTTTCTCTGTGTCGCGCTCGGGGTCTACACATTCTCCGCTTTTCGCCAGGTCGTGGCAAAGTGCCTCGACATGCGTGACAACGCCCTTCCCTCACTGGTACTCCTCTCCGACGCCCGCGGTGGCTTGAACAACCTGCGCCGCGAAGATCTCGACCTTTCATTGTGTCAGGACTCCGCCTGCGTTGCCCAGCACTCCGAGAGGCGCATGCAGGACATTCAGGATTTTCAGACCGCATCCAAGAAATACGAGCCCTTCATCAGCTACCCCGGAGAGCAGGAGCTGTACCAGAAGCTGACCGCGGCATATGCACAGTACAAGAGCACAAGCGATCATGGTTTCGAGCAGCTGACGGCGGGCAAAAGCGGCGATGCGCGGCAAACTCTTACCGGAGAAGCAGCGGATTCGCAATTCCACGAAGCGCTCGATGCGCTCAATTCCGATTTCACGCTCAACGTCAAAGGCGCCACAGAGAGCGGACAGAGCAGCGTCGATACCAGCAATCACGCCACCTGGATCAACCTCTCGGTGACGGTTGTGACCATCGGGCTCTGCTGCCTGATCGGCATCGCGCTTACCCGCGTCATCGCTCCCCGCCTTGCCGTGGCCACGGACGCGCTGGAGCTGATGGCGCAGAAGGACCTGACGGCTAACGTCGACGTGTCGGGAAGCGATGAGATCGGGCGCATGGGAGAAGCTTTGAACACCAGCCTGGCCGCGATCCGGTCGATCCTGCAGTCGGTAGCCAAGAGCGCGGAGACCTTGTCTTCGGCAACCACCCAGGTGAGCGCGCGCTCCGTGCAATCGGCCGGCAATGCGCGGACTGAGTCGAGCAAGATCAACCAGATTGCCGCCGCAGCGCAGGAGATGACGGCCACCATCGGCGAGATCAGCCACAACGCAGCCAATGCCACCAACGCAAGCCGCGCCTCGGCTGAGACCGCGCAGCGCGGCGGCGTGGTGATGCAGGCTGCGGCAGCCACCATGGAAAAGATTGCCTCCGCTTCCAACACGGTCTCAGAGAAGATGACCTCTCTGGCCCACCGTTCCGAGGAGATCGGCAAGGTCGTCAACGTGATTCAGGAGATCAGCGAGCAAACCAACCTGCTGGCCCTGAACGCGGCCATTGAAGCGGCGCGCGCCGGCGAGCACGGACGCGGGTTCGCGGTGGTTGCGGGCGAGGTCAGGCGTCTGGCGGAGCGGACCAAGGGTGCGACCGAAGAGATTGCCGGAACCATCCGCAGCATCCAGGACGAGACGCGCGAAACCATGCAGGTGATGCAGGAGAGCCGCGCGGCGGTGGAAACCGGCATGGAAGAGACCGCCAACGCACGCACCAGCCTGCAGGCAACCATCGAGTCCTCGAAGCAGGTGGAGCAGCAGATCAACCTCATCGCCACAGCCGCCACCGAGCAGACCGCGGCCGCCGGCGAAATCTCGGAGTCCGCCGGGCAGATTTCGCAACTGGCCACCGAGAACTCCCATGGCGCCGAGGAGGCAGTGGAAGTGCTGAAGAACCTGGCCGAGCTGGCCAGCGATCTGGACGGAATGATCCGCCAGTTCAAGCTGGATGAGGAAAGCCAGACCGGCGGGAAGATCAGAGGCAAGGCGCGGGTCCAGGCGCGGCAGGGTCTGCGCCCGGCGCACACATAAATTCCCGGTACCATCAACAACCAGCCCCGGCAATGGACTCTGTTCCGTTGCCGGGCATTTTTTTCGGGACTCCGCCGTTCCGGGAAACTCTTCGACCGGCATTTTCCCTCTTTCGCGAAGCCCCGCGCTCTCATGCAGTATTGAACCAAAGAGTGCTATGGTAGGCTCCGGGTAGAGAACTTCCTGGCTCGTTTCCGGGAGTGGGAATCTTCACGAGAGATTTCAGGCAGCACCGCGGCCGGAATTCCGAAACCACCGTTGGGAGAATCACTCGCATGAGCGCCCTCAAGTATGACTTGGTTGTCATCGGCTCCGGGCCCGCCGGCCAGCGCGCGGCCGTGGCTGCGTCCAAGATGAATAAGCGCGTCGTGGTGGTGGAGGCTCGTTCGGTGGTGGGCGGCGTCTGCATCAACACCGGCACCATTCCCTCCAAGACCATGCGCGAGGCGGTGCTCCATCTCTCCGGCTATAACTACCGCACCCTGTACGGCATCAACTACCGCGTCAAGGAAAAGATCTCCATGGCCGACCTGGCCTTCCGCGTCCAGGCGGTCATCAAAACCGAGGTGGACGTAACCGAGGCACAGCTCTCGCGCAACGGAGTCGACGTGGTGCACGGCATCGCGCGCTTCGTCGATATGCACAAGGTTCGCGTGGAGGGTCCGCAGGGTGACACCACGATCGAAGCCGACCACATCATCATCGCCGTCGGCACCAAGCCGGCCTCCTCGCCCAAGGTGCCTATCAACGGCCGCACCATCGTCAACAGCGACCAGATTCTCGATCTCCAGGAGCTGCCGCGCACCTTGATCGTCGTAGGCGGCGGCGTCATCGGCGTCGAGTACACCTGCATGTTTGCGGTCCTTGGCGTCCGCGTCACGCTCATCGAGAAGCGCGACCGCCTGCTCGAGTTCGCTGACCGCGAGATCATCGAGGCGCTCAGCTATCACCTGCGCGACAGCCGCGTGACCATGCGCCTGGGCGAAGAGCTGGAGAGCGTGGAAGAGCCCACGCCGGGCACGGTCGTGGCCAACCTGTTGAGCAAGAAGAAGGTCTCCGGCGACGCGCTGCTTTACGCCATTGGCCGCCAGGGCGCCGTGGACGACCTGAACCTGGCCGCGGCCGGCATTGAAGCCGACAACCGCGGCCGCATCGCCGTGGACGAGCACTTCCAGACCAAGGCTGAGCACATCTATGCGGTGGGCGACGTGGTCGGCTTCCCGTCGCTGGCCTCCGTCTCCATGGAGCAGGGACGCATCGCCGCTGGATCGGCCTTCAGCGACCACGCCGTCAAAACCAATCCCAGTTTTTATCCGTACGGCATCTACACCATTCCGGAGATCAGCTTCATCGGCAAGACAGAAGAGCAGTTGACCGACGAGGACGTGCCCTATGAAGTGGGCATGGCCTATTATCGCGAGGTGGCCCGCGGCCAGATTCGCGGCGACACCACTGGGCGGCTGAAACTGATTTTTCACCGCGACACGCGCAAAGTGCTGGGCGTGCACATCATCGGCGAGGGCGCCAGCGAACTGGTCCACATTGGCCAGGCGGTGATGACCCTTGACGGAACCGTGGACTACTTTATCGAAACTGTGTTCAACTACCCCACGCTTGCCGAGTGCTACAAGGTAGCGGCGTTCAATGGTCTGGGGCGGCTGTCCAGGTACCAGACCGGGTAGCCCGTGAACCGCCTGTGCGCACAGCGGGCGCCGGAGATCGGCGGAACATCGCTCCGGTTCCCAGGGGAGGGGCTTCCATGACAACCGCGATCGGTATCGTGATTACGGATCATATTGTGGCCGGAAGGCTGGAAGATCAGCAGTTGGCGGGCAAGTTGCTGCGCTATCCGGACGAAGCGGAGGCGGTGGATGCGCTGACCGCGATTCCCGGCAGCGAACTGGTGACGATACTCGCCACGCAGGCCGCCACGCTGTGCAGCGGCTGTGAAACGGTGGATGCGATCGGGGTCGCCGTACCGGGCATTGTGCGTCACGGCGTGGTAGAGGACTCGCCCAATCTGACCCAGATCAAGGGCATGCGAATGGCCGAAGAGCTGGGCCGCGAGCTGGCCGAGCGTGGGATTCATGCGCCGGTGCACGTGGTCAACGATGCTGACGCCATTGCCGCCAGCGTCGCTGCAACCCATGGCCGCTTCAACAAGCTCACCCGCGTCTGGACCATCGGCAACGGAATCGGCTACGGGCGCTGGCCTTACGTCGAAGGTGTGTGGGAGGGTGGGCACATCACTGTCACCCTCGACCCCAAGGAGCGCTTCTGCGGCTGCGGCGGCGTGGGCCATCTTGAAGGCATTATGGGATCGCGCGCCATGCGCATGCGCTTCCTCGACCTTGAGCCCGAAGAGATCTTCGCCAACGCCAAAAAGGGCGACCAGCGCTGCCGCGACTTCGTTGATTTGTGGCATCGGGCCCTGGCCGCGGCCACCGCGTCGTTCATTCACCTTGCCGGTCCGGGAAAGTTTTACTTCACCGGCTCCAACGTGCGCTTTCTGGAGCTGCCGCTGCTGCGCAGCCATCTTGAAACCATGGTCAGAATGAGCCCGCTGCAAAGCTTTTCTCTCGAAGTGATCCCGCCGGACGACGAGACTGCGGTGCTGGGCGCCGGCGTCAGCGCCATGCGCTCCGTGGCTGGGTAAATCGAAGCGGAGAGCATGCCGTTCGTTCATGCACCCACTCCGTGCCCCATCCTTTCGCCCGTCCGTGGGGTGGTGTTCTGGCGAAAGGGTGGAATACCACAGACCTCACTGAAGAAACGCCTTAATACCTGCGCAGGTAGGTGCGCGAGAGCCGGTCGTGCCAGGTCAGGCGGTCGTCGTCGAAGACGGCCCACATCAACCCCAGCCCAACCGGCAGCACGGACAAGAGCAGCGCTATAAGCCGCGTCGTCCGCTGCGCCCGCGTGGCAAGCTGGCCATCGAAGGTGCACAGCCGGATCCGCGCGTAGCGCATGCCCGGAGTGGCTCCGGCCAGCGTGAAGAACAGCACGTGATAAACCCCGCCCAGCACCAGAAGCGCAACCGCCGACCCCATTTCGATGGCGCGCAGGCCGGGCAGTTGGGCAGTCCTGGCCGCAGCCACCATGGCGGCCGTCACAAACGCCGTCCCGATCAGCGCCCCATCGAAGACGACCGACAACAGCCGCCGGCTGAAGGGCGCAAGCTCCAGCGCCACAGCCTGCAGCACCTGCAGCTCCGGCTCACGATACAGCTCTTCTTCGGGCTCCGCGCCGAGCTTGATGCCGGACCATTCGGGCTGCGACCATGCGGGTTGGGCGGATTCAACAGCAGCGCCGGAAATCTCCGGCTCGGTGCATACATCTCCCGGATCGACCTCGAAGATGCTCAACTGCGCTCCCGGCTCCGCCGCCAGCGGACCCTCCGCCAGCCGCGGACGAACCTTCCGCGCGGCCACCAGCTCGCGTGGAAACTCGATCAGATTGGCGTAGATGGGCTGCGCCGGTTCCACCACCCCCATCTCTTCGCCTTGAAATCCGGCGTCCTGGAATCCAGCGTCCTCGAGCCTGCCCCAGTCCGGCCCGGCGGAATCAAAGAGCCCCGCAGCATGCGATGCGTGCCCGACCTCCGGTTCGTGCCGTAGCGCCGGCATATCCGGCTCCCAGCGAATCGCAAACCCCTGCCCATCCGCCACCGGCACAGGCTTGGCCGCATCCCTCCGCGCCGGCTCCGGTGTCAGTTCCAGAGTTTGTTTGGCAAAACTATCGTCGTGTGCCACTGGTGGCGCCGGTGGAGTCTCACGTTCCTCAACCGTCTCGGCTGAAACCACGTGCAGCGCAGCCGGGCGCGGCTCCTCATGTGCAATGGTTGCGGCCGATGCAGCCGCTTCAATGCTGTCCAGCACGGACTGCGCAGCCACCTGCGCCTCCAGCGCGGCGCGGGAGACAGCCTCAGCGGCGGCCACGGCTGCGCGCGCTTCGCTGGCCAGCATCTCGCTGTAGCTGGGCGCGTTGGCATAGCGCGCGGCCACGCGC